>NZ_KB906873.1:0-110251 GCF_000381685.1 Nocardiopsis sp. CNS-639 | reverse complement strand
CGCCGCTTTGGCCTCCAACGGCGAGCTGGGCCCGGACGAGATCGACCGGTACAAGAACGACTACATCGACCCCATCGCCCAGATCCTGGCCGATTACGAGGACACCGAGCTGCGGGTGGTGACCACGGTCGAGATCGACTCGCTGCCCAACCTGGTCACCAACGTCTCCCCGCGTGAGACCGCGACCGAGAACTGCGACGAGATGCTGGCCAACGGCAACTACGTCGAGGGGGTGGGCTACGCGCTGGCGCAGCTGGGCGCGATCGACAACGTCTACAACTACGTCGACGCCGGCCACCACGGGTGGATCGGGTGGCAGGACAACTTCACCGCTTCGGCGGAGCTGTTCTTCGAGGCGGCCAACGCCGCCGGGGCCACTCCGGCCGATGTGCACGGGTTCATCGCCAACACCGCGAACTACTCGGCTCTGGTGGAGGACAACTTCTCCATCGACCAGACCATCGCGGGCACGCCGGTGCGCCAGTCGGACTGGGTGGACTGGAACCAGTTCACCGACGAGCTGTCCTTCGCCCAGGCGTTGCGTGAGGAGCTGGTGGGCCAGGGGTTCGATTCGGGGATCGGGATGCTCATCGACACCTCCCGTAACGGGTGGGGTGGACCGGACCGTCCGGACGGGCCGGGGCCGAGCACGGATGTGAACGCCTACGTGGACGGGGGCCGCTACGACCGCCGTCTCCAGTCGGGGAACTGGTGCAACCAGTCCGGTGCGGGGCTGGGTGAGCGCCCCCAGGCCGCTCCGGAGGCGGGGATCGACGCCTATGTGTGGATGAAGCCGCCGGGTGAGTCCGACGGGTCCAGTGAGTTCATCGAGAACCCCGAGGGCAAGGGGTTCGACCGGATGTGCGACCCGACCTATGAGGGCAACCCGCGCAACAACTACAACATGAGTGGTGCGCTGCCCGACGCGCCGATCTCGGGGCACTGGTTCTCCGCGCAGTTCCAGGAGCTTTTGGCCAACGCCTACCCGCCCATCCAGTAGGAACGGCGACCGCCCGCCGGTGCGGTGGTACGAGGGGTGCCCGTCCGACACGGGCGGGCACCTCCGCTCCGCACTGCGCTCCGAGGCTCCCCGGGGCGGTCCGGCCCGCCCCGGGGCCCCGGGAACTTAACGAGCAGTCACCATGTTTGCACCCGTTGTCTCCGTGTGTCGTGGATGTTAACTTCGCCCCACGATGCCTGGGAGCGCTCCCGCAAGGTGTGCGCGAAACGGGCGTCTGAAATTCCGGAAAACCACCGGACGCGCACCGGCCCGACCCGGGCAACGAGCCGCAGGTCACAGCGTCGTACCCGGCTCCCTCCCCCCACACCCGCACTCCGACCCCGCCGCCTCCCCCCATCGGAGAGCTCCGCCCCGGCGCCGTCCTCCGGCGCGCGGGACCGCGGAGGGGAACGGAGAACCTGTCCGAGGAGGACACGTGACCACCCCCCGCCCCGGCCCGCGCCGCACGGCGCGCTGGCGCAGACCCGCGCCCGCGCTCCTCGGAGCGGTGCTCCTAGCCGCCCTCCTTCCGGCCGCGCCCGCGCAGGCCGCACCGATTTGCTCCGTCGACTACCAACTCAACGACTGGGGCTCGGGTTTCACGGCCGAGGTCTCGGTCACCAACGAGGCCGAGTCCGTCTCCAACTGGACGCTGGGCTGGGAGTTCTCCGGCAACCAGCGCATCAGCAACAGCTGGAGCGCGCAGGTCTCCCAGAGCGGCAGCTCCGTGACCGCCAGCGGCCCCTCCTGGGCGCCCGGCCTCGCCTCCGGCCAGACCGCCACGTTCGGCTTCCAGGCCACCTACAGCGGCGCCAACGAGGCACCCGCCGACTTCACCCTCAACGGCCTGGACTGCGCGGGCGAGGACGAGGAGCCCGAGCCCGAGGACCCGACCCTGGTCGTGGACCCCGACTCGGTCACCCTGGCGCCCGGCGGCGAGACCGCCTTCGACGTGGCCCTGTCCGAGGCGCCCGCCGAGGACGTGGCCGTCAGCGTGGAGCGCACCTCCGGCAGCCCGACCCTGTCGGTGGCCTCGGGTGCCTCGCTGACCTTCGGCGAAGCCGACTGGGACACCCCGCAGGAGGTGACGGTCGCCTCCTCCGGCGACGGCTCGGGCGACCCCGCCCAGGCCGAGTTCACCGTCTCCGCCGAGGGCTACGACCCCGTGGTCGTCACCGCGCGCGAACTCTCCGGCGCCTCCAACGCCTACGAGGAGGAGTTCCTCACCCAGTACGACAAGATCAAGGACCCCGACAGCGGCTACTTCCGCGAGTTCGACGGCCTCCTCGTGCCGTACCACTCGGTGGAGACCCTGATCGTGGAGGCGCCCGACCACGGCCACGCCACCACCTCCGAGGCCTACAGCTACTACCTGTGGCTGGAGGCGACCTACGGCAGGATCACCGGTGACTGGGAGCCCTTCAACTCCGCGTGGGAGTCCATGGAGGCCTTCATCATCCCGGGCACGGCCGACCAGCCCACGAACGGCTCCTACGACCCGTCGTCCCCGGCGACCTACATCCCCGAGTCGCTCGACCCGAGCGACTACCCGATGCCGCTGGACGACTCGGTCGAGGCGGGGCAGGACCCGCTCGCCCAGGAGCTGAGCAGCACCTACGGCACCGACGAGGTCTACGGCATGCACTGGCTGCTGGACGTGGACAACACCTACGGCTACGGGTTCTGCGGCGACGGCACCGACGAGGCCCCCGCCTACATCAACACCTTCCAGCGCGGCTCCAACGAGTCGGTCTGGGAGACCGTGCCGCACCCGTCCTGCGAGACCTTCCAGCACGGCGGCGAGAACGGGTTCCTCGACCTGTTCACCGACGACGACAACTACTCCGAGCAGTGGCGCTACACCAACGCCCCCGACGCCGACGCGCGCGCCGTGCAGGTGGCCTACCTGGCGCACGAGTGGGCCTCGGAGCAGGGCAACGAGGGCGCGATCGCCGAGAACGTCTCCAACGCGGCGATGATGGGCGACTACCTGCGCTACGCCATGTTCGACAAGTACTTCAAGGAGATCGGCGACTGCGTCGACCCCCAGTCCTGCCCGCCCGGATCGGGCAAGGACTCCGCGCACTACCTCATGGCCTGGTACTACTCCTGGGGCGGCGCGCTGGAGAGCGCCCAGTACCCCTGGGCCTGGCGCATCGGCGGATCCTCCGCCCACCAGGGCTACCAGAACGTGATGGCGGCCTACGCGCTCTCGGAGGTGTCCGCGCTCCAGCCGGAGTCGGCCACGGGCACCGATGACTGGGGCACCAGCCTCGACCGGCAGCTGGAGTTCCTGGAGTGGCTCCAGTCCTCCGACGGCGCCATCGCGGGCGGCGCGACCAACAGCTGGGAGGGCACCTACGCCCAGCCTCCCTCGGGCACGCCCACCTTCTACGGCATGTTCTACGACGAGAAGCCCGTCTGGCACGACCCGCCGTCCAACCGCTGGTTCGGCTTCCAGGTCTGGGACATGGAACGGGTGGCCGAGTACTACCGCATCACCGGTGACGAGCGCGCCGGGGACATCCTGGACGACTGGGTGCCCTGGGCGATCGCCAACACCACCGTCGGAGAGAACGGCGAGTTCGCCATCCCCGCCGACATGGAGTGGAGCGGCCAGCCCGACACCTGGACGGGCGAGTCCACGGGCAACCCCGACCTGAGCGTCGAGGTCGTCTCGCACGGGCAGGACGTCGGCATCGCCGCGGGCCTGGCCAAGACCCTCATGCACTACGCCGCCGCCACCGGTGACGCCGAGTCCCGCGCGACGGCCGAGGGCCTGCTCGACGCCCTCCTGGCCAACCAGGACGACCTGGGCGTCGCCGTTCCCGAGACGCGGGCCGACTACGCCCGCTTCGACGACGAGTTCGGCGCCCCCGACGGCGGCCTCTACATCCCCCAGGGATGGACCGGCCAGATGCCCAACGGGGACCCGGTCGACTCCGACTCCACGTTCCTGTCCATCCGGTCCTTCTACGAGGACGACCCGAACTGGCCCCAGGTCGAGGAGTACCTCGACGGGGGACCGGTGCCCGAGTTCACCTACCACCGCTTCTGGGCGCAGGTGGACGTGGCCACAGCCCTCGCCACCCACGGCGAGTTGTTCGGCGACGGCGCCTGACCGGCCGTAGCCGCACGGGGGCGGGCGCCGACGGCGCCCGCCCCCGACCTCCACAGAAGAAAGGAACACCATGTTGGTCACCAAGGGGCGAAGACGGCTCCGGGGAGGGGCCGCGGCCGCGGTCGCCCTCGCCCTCAGCCTGGTCACGGGCGGTCTGACCGCCGCCGCCCACGCCGAGGACACCGCGCTCACGGCGCAGGAGGCGGCCCGGGCCCAGCAGGCCACCCTGCGCGAACTCGCCGACCAGCGCGGGCTGCGCATGGGCACCGCGGTCGCGCCGCAGCACCTGAACCAGGCGGCCTACGCGCAGACCGCCGCGACCGAGTTCAACTCCGTCACCCACGAGAACGACCTCAAATGGGAGACCGTCCAGCCCCAGCCCGGACAGTTCAACTGGACCAACGCCGACCGCATCGTGGACTTCGCCCAGCAGAACGACCAGCTGATCCACGGCCACACGCTGGTGTGGCACAGCCAGCTGCCCTCGTGGGTGAGGGACGGCACCTTCACCGAGGACCAGCTGCTGGACGTCATGGACACCCACATCAGCACCACCGTGGGGCGCTACCGCGACGACATCGCCACCTGGGACGTGGTCAACGAGCCCATCGGGGACGACGCCCGGTTCCGCGACTCGGTCTTCTACCGGACGCTGGGGGAGGACTTCATCGCGGAGGCCTTCCGGATGGCCGACCGGGCCGACCCCGACGCCCGCCTGTTCATCAACGACTACAACATCGACGGGATCAACGCCAAGAGCGACGCCTACTACGACCTGGTCCGGGACCTGCTGGCGCAGGGCGTGCCGATCGACGGCATCGGCTTCCAGGGCCACCTCATCGCGGGACAGGTCCCCTCCAGCGTCCAGCAGAACATCCAGCGCTTCGTGGACCTGGGCCTGGAGGTGATGATCACCGAGCTGGACATCCGCATCCAGATGCCCGCCACCCAGCAGAAGCTGGAGCAGCAGGCCAGGGACTACGAGCAGGTGGTCAACGCCTGCTACGCGGTCGACGGGTGCTCGGGTGTGATCGTGTGGGGCGTCACCGACGCCCACTCCTGGGTTCCCGGGACCTTCCCGGGCCAGGGCGCGGCGCTGCCCATCGACGAGAACTACGATCCCAAGCCCGCCTACTGGTCGATCCACGAGGCGCTCGGAGGCGACCCCGGCCCCGACCCGGATCCGGATCCGACCGACCCGCCGTCGGGTGAGTGTGAGGCGGTGTACTCGGTGACGAACCAGTGGCAGGGGGGTTTCCAGGCTCAGGTGACGGTGACGGCGGGTGCGGCTCTGTCGGGGTGGACCGTGGAGTGGACCTTCGGCAGTGGTGAGAGTGTCTCGCACGCCTGGAACGCGTCGGTGTCGGGGAGCGGTGGCCGTGTGACCGCGACGAACGTGGGTTACAACGGCGCTCTGGCGGTGGGGCAGTCGACCTCGTTCGGGTTCGTCGGCAACTCCAGCGGCGGTGTCTCCACGCCCGAGCTGACGTGCAGCGCTTCCTGACCCGTCCGCACCCTGCTCTCTCTGTGCTCCTACGACCCAGTACCCCTGCAACACAGCACCCCTGCAACACAGTGCTCCTGCAACACAGTGCTCCTGCGACCCAGAGCCCAGACAACCCGGAATCCCCGTGACCCAGTACCCCCACAGCCCGGAGTCCCCGTAACCCGGTGACCACCCGACCCGACACACCCGCTGATCCCGCTGAGGGAACAGACCACCCGCCCCGGCCGCACCGCCCCGGTGCGGCCGGGCACCCCCCACAGAGATTGGAGTGGCCCATGCGGTCACGCAGCACCCTCGCCATGGCCTTGGCGCTCGGCGGCCTCGCCGTCGGCACCACCGTCGTCGCGCTGCCCGACACGGCCCAGGCCCACGGCGCGTTCACCTACCCGGCCAGCCGCACCTACGCCTGCTTCCAGGACGCCACCGGCGGCAGCAGCGGCGGCGCGCTCGCGCCGACCAACGACGCCTGCGCCGACGCGCTGGCCGAGGGCGGCAACTACCCGTTCTGGAACTGGTTCGGCAACCTCATCAGCAACTCCGACGGGCGGCACCAGGAGTTCGTGGCCGACGGCGAGCTGTGCGGACCCACCGACAGCTTCTCCGCCTTCAACGCGGTCCGCGCCGACTGGCCGACCACCGCGCTGCCCGCCAACACGACGGTGGAGTTCCACCACAACGCCTGGGCCGCGCACCCGGGCACCTTCTACACCTACGTCACCGAGGACGGGTTCGACCCCGCGACTGACGCGCTGACCTGGGACTCCCTGGAGCTCATCGACGAGGTCACCGACCCGCCGCTGCGCAGCGGCGGCGTCGCCGGAGCCGAGTACTACTGGGACGTGGACCTGCCCGACAAGGAGGGCCAGCACGTCATCTACGTGGTGTGGGAGCGCTCCGACAGCCCCGAGGCGTTCTACAACTGCTCCGACGTGGTCTTCGAAGGGGGCTCGGGCGGCAACCCGGACCCCGAACCGGAGCCCGAGCCCGAGCCGGAACCCGAGCCGGAACCCGAGCCCGAGCCGGAGCCCACGGACCCGCCGGCGGGTGAGTACTGCACGGCCGAGTACACGGTCCTCAACCAGTGGCAGGGCGGCTTCCAGGCCGAGGTCGAGGTCACCGCGGGCGAGAACGGGACCGACGGCTGGATGGTGGACTGGGTGTTCGCCAACGGCCAGGCGGTCAGCAGCGCCTGGAACGCCTCGCTCGTCAACCACGGCGCCCACTTCGAGGCCAGGAACGCCGCGCACAACGGCTCGCTCGCGGCGGGGGAGAGCGCCAGCTTCGGGTTCACCGCCACCTCGGGGAACGTGAACATCGAGCCGCGGGTGACCTGCCAGGAGCCGTGACCTGACCATCCCGGAGGGACCGTACCCCCCACACGAGGGCCGTGAAGGCCCGCGCGGTCCCGGCGCCACGGTACCGAACAGCGTTCGGTACCGTGGCGCCATGAACACCGTGAAGATCTACACCTCCTGCCAGGAGCGCATGCTCGCGCTCGCCGACGACCTGAGCGCGGAGCAGCTCGCCACGCCCGTTCCCGCCCTGCCCGCGTGGACCGTCCGGCAGACCTACGCGCACCTGGCCGGGCTCTGCGCCGACGTGCCCGCAGAACGGGTCACGCCCCCGGCCGACGACGCCGTCACCGCCCGCCAGGTGGCCGAGCGCGAGCACCTGGACATCGCCGCGCTCTGCGCGGCCTGGCGCGCGGACACCCCGGCCCTGCTGGAGGTCTTCGCCACCCGGACCCGGGCCCGCTACTCGCTGCCCGCGATCGACGTGTGGCACCACGAGAACGACGTCCGGGGCGCGCTGGGGATGCCCGCCCAGCCCGAGCACGCCGACGAACTGGCCGCCTTCGTCCTGGGCGCGACGGCCCGCGCGTGGTCCCCCGAGCTGCCCGGGGTGCGCGTGGCGGCCACGGACACCGGCCAGGAGTGGGCCTTCGGGGAGCGGGCCGACCTGGAGTGGTCGGACACGGCCTTCGAGCTGGTGCGCGCCGCCACCGGCCGCCGCAGCGCCGCCCAGATACGCGCCATGGACTGGAGCGGCGACCCCACCGACGTCCTGTACCGCCTGTCGGCCTTCCCCTTCCCGGAGACCGACCTGCGGGTCTGACCGGGGGACGACGGGCGTGCCCGGATCCCCCGTGCGGGACCCGTACCCGCCGCCCCCGGTCAGGTGGGTCGGAAGCGGCGGTCCGGACGGCCTCCGCCGATCGGGACGGACTCTCCGCACGCCGGATCGGCCGTCTGACGGCGGCGGTCGGAGCCGCCCACCGGGGTCATCGCCGGGAGCCGCAGGTCAGGGCCGGTACGGGATCCGCGGGAGGGCCCGCACCTCGCCCAGCGTGGACCACTCGTCGCGGCCCAGCCGCGCCAGCGGGCGCAGCAGGGTCGCCTCGGGGTGCCCGTCCACCAGCACCGACTCGTCCACGGCCGCCCGCACCACCCGGCCGAACACCACCGTCGAGTCGCCCAGGCCCACCGTCGAGTGCAGCACGCACTCCAGCGCCACGGGGGAGTCGGCCACCCGGGGCGGGCGCACCGACGCGCTGGGCTCGCGCCCGATCCCCAGGGCCTCGAACTCGCTCACCTCCGGCGGGTAGGAGGTGCCGCTGGCGTTGACCTGTTCCTGCATCGGCTCCGGGGCCAGGTTGACCACGAACTCGCCGGTCTCCTCCACGTTGCGCAGCGAGTCCTTGCGCCGTACCGAGGTGAACTGCACGATCGGCGGCTGGGTGCACGCGACGGTGAAGAAGGAGTGCGGCGCCAGGTTGTCCACGCCCGCCGCCGACGTGGTGGAGACCCACGCGATCGGGCGCGGCAGGATCACGGCCGTCATCAGCTGGTAGAACGCTCGTCCGGGCAGGTCTTGCGGTGTCCATTCGGTACGCATCGGCATCGATTATCCCGCCCCGCGTCGAGCGGGCCGAACCCCCGGACGGCGCGGCGCGGAGCGAACGAACCGGCGGGCGGGGGTCAGCCGCACGGGTGGTGGGCAGAACCACCTGTAGGCGGGCGAGAGCGTCAGCGCGGACATCCCGCGGCGGTCTTCCCCCGGCCTCGGACGAAGAGCGAACGCACCGGGCAGCTCTGGCGGTGAGAAGGCATGGACCTCAAGATCCTTCCGCTGGCGGTCACCATGATGGCCGGACCCCAGATCATCGCGGCGATGGTACTGGTCACCAGCCGACAGGCCGTGCGCGTGTCCCTGGCGTTCCTGGCAGGCGTGGCCCTGGCCACGGGCGCCGGCGTGATCCTCGCCCACGCCGTCCTCGCCCTGCTCGGCGGGGTGGTCCCCCTGGGGGACCCCTCCGACACCGGTTCGGTGGGCAACCTGATCCAGTTCGCACTGGTGGCGCTGCTCATCGCCGCCGCGATCAGGGCCTTCGTCCGCCGGGAGACGTCCACACCCCCCGGGTGGCTCACGGGGCTCATGGAGGCCGGGACCGCGCGTGCGTTCGCGACGGGACTGCTGGTGATCCTGGTGATGCCCTCGGACATCGTCGTCATGCTCACGGTGGGAGCGCACCTGGCCCATGGGGGAGAGGGCTTCGCGGCAGCGCTCGGATTCGTCGTTCTGACCGTGCTGATAGCAGCGCTGCCCCTGCTCGTGCTCGTGACCGCGGGCAGGCGTGCGCGAAACGCCATGCCCACCGCCCGGGACTGGCTGAACACCCACAGCTGGCTGGTCACCATCGCCACCTGCGTTGTCTTCGTGCTCCTCCTGCTGTGATCGTGGTCCGGGCGGGTCGTCCGAGGCCGCGGGGGCGACGGGAACACCGGGTTTCCGGGCGCTCCCGGGACTGGGGGAGCGCGGGGAGCCGCAGCGCCGCAGGCGCGGGCGCGGCCACCGCCGCCCCGCGCCCGCGCGTCCGGCTTCAGGCCGTGCGGTCGAACTCCGCCTGCCGCGGCGCCCCGGCCCGGCGCCACTCCATGCGCGCCCAGGGCAGGCGCAGTTCGGAGGTGCCGGTGACGTCCAGCGGCTTGAGGTCCTCCACCGCCTCGGCCTCCCGGTGGCGGGCGAACACCGACTCGGTGTAGCGGTGGCCGGTGTCGGCGGCGACGAACACCACCGTCCGGCCGGGGGAGAGCCCGAGTTCCCACCGGGCGGCCAGGTAGGCGGCGCCGCTGGAGAGCCCCGCGAACACGGCGTGCCGCCGCAGCAGGTCGACCGTCCCGGCCAGGGCCGCGGTGAAACCGGTCCAGTGCACGGTGTCGTAGAGGGTGTGGTCGACGTTGCCGAAGGGGATGGCGCTGCCGATCCCCGCGATGATGATGTCCTTGTCGGGCACGCCGTCGCTGGCGAAGGTGACGCTGCCGAACGGCTGCACCCCCACCAGGCGGGTGCCCGGGTCGGCCTCGCGCAGGTAGGTGCCCAGCGCGCCGGTGGACACGCCCGTTCCCACACCGCCCACGAGCGTGAGGTCCGCGCCCGCCGTCTCCCGGCGGAGCGTCTCGGCGACCTCGCGGTAGCCCAGGTAGTGGAGGGGGTCGTGGTACTGGCGCATCCAGTGGTGGTCCGGGTGGGCGGCCAGGACCTCCCGGACCCGGCGCACCCGGCGGCTCTGGTCCAGGCGCAGGTCGTCGGTGGACTCCATCTGTTCCAGGTGTACGCCCAGCACCTCCAGCTGTACGCGCAGGGTGCGGTCCACGGTGGTGGAGCCGATGATGTGACATCGCAGGCCGTACCGGTGGCAGGCCAGCGCCAGCGCGTGCGCGTAGACGCCGCTGGAGCTGTCCACCACGGTGTCGCCGGGGCGGACGGCGCCGCTCTCGACGAGGTGGCGGACGGCGGCCAGGGCCGAGAGGGCCTTGAGGGTCTCGAACCGCAGGCACAGCAGTCCGCCGCCCAGGTCGATGAGGTCGGGGCGGCCGATCGCTTCGGAGACGTGCTCGTCCACGGTCGTTCTCCTTACTGGTGGCTGGGGCGGGCGCGTGCGCCGGAACGCGAAGGTGCACGCGCCCGCCCGGGAGGAGGGCGTGGGTGTTCAGGCCGCCGGGGTCGCCCGGTAGCGGTAGAGCCGCGTGGGGTCGGCGCTGAACTGGGAGAAGGGGAAGGGCTCGGCGGAGACTCCGTCGACTCCGCGGCCGAGGAAGGCGCGCGCCACCGCGCTCGCGCTCTGGGCGTAGACGTACAGGGGGACGCCGCGCCCGCGGCACCGTGCCAGGAGCGGGTCGAAGGTGCCGTTGCCGAGGGTCATGCCGGTGGCCACGACGGCGTCGGCCGCGTCGACCACCTCCTCCATGGATTCCGAGACGGGGTCGCCCCAGCGGGTGGTGCGCAGGTTGAGGTCGCAGGGCAGGCACTCGCCGCCGCGTTCGCGGATGGCGGCCACGAGGGGGTTGACGACGCCGATCAGCGCGATCCGCGCGCCCTCGGTGATGGGGACGAGACCGGCGACGGCGGCGTCCCTGGCTTGCGCGCGCTGTTCGGGCGTTCCGGCGGGCAGGGTGACCGGTTCGGCCCGGGGGTCCTCGCGGTGCGGCGAGGTGTGGGCGAGGTGGGCGTCCAGGGCGGCCACCCGCAGGGGGAGGGGCCCCTGGGCGAGCAGTTCGGCCAGCGGGGCGCCCGAGGCCTCGCGGCACAGCTCCGGCGCGATCTGCCCGTCCTCGAAGGCGCAGGCCCCGAAGGCGCCGCCGACGCGCACGGCGACGTAGTGGTTGAGGTAGGTGGTGTCGCCCCCGGCCAGGCGGGTGCCGTGGTGGAGCCAGAAGACGCTGGTGGCCACGGTGTCGCCGACCCGGCCGACGGCGTCGCGCAGGAGGTCGTCGAGGGTCATCTCCCGGCCTCCTGGAAGCGGAACAGGTAGGTCAGGACCCCGTCGCCCCAGTCGTGCCGGTGGTGCACCCCGGCCCGGAAGCCGGTGGCCTCCGCGTGGGCGACGATGCGGCGCAGGTCGGCGGTGTTGGAGGCGATGAGGAAGACCTCCGCGCCGGGGGCCAGCAGAGGGCGCTCGGCCAGCTGGGTGAAGAACTTCTCCGTGATCGCCGCGCCCACGCACACGTTGCGCACGACGTCGGGGTCGGTGCTGACCGTCTGGCTGACCGCGGGCGGGTTGAAGGTGACCACGTCGAGCGCGGTCCCGTCCGGGAAGCCTTCGAACATGTCGCCGGTCACGGGGACGAGTTCGGTGGCGGTGCGGTCCCCGAGCAGGCGCGTGAAGTTGCGGGCGGCGGCCTCGACGCTGGGGGCGTGGACGTCGGCGGCGTGGACCCGGCGGGCGCCGCGCGCTCCGGCGGCGACGGCCTCCACACCCAGGCCCACGCCCATGGCGGCGTAGCGCCGTCCGCGCACGTCGATGTCGTCGTCCAGGATGCGCTGGTGGATCATCCTGCTGGTCCCGCCTGGGAGGAAGACGCCGGGCGGTACCTCGAACCCCCAGCCGTTCCAGGTGTAGGAGCGGGTGGTGTGCAGGTCCTTTCGCGGCGGGTTGACGGCGAGGATCTGTTCGGCGGGCAGCGGTGGGGGCAGTTGGTCCACGAGGGAGCGGTCCACGGTCGTCCTTCCAAAGGGGGTCGGGAGTAACACGGGACACCAACGAGGAGCGCCGGATGTTCTGAGTACCGGAGTCCGCGCGCTATTGTAGATAAAACGATAACCATTGTCATTAGTGGGGTCGGAGTTCGCGTTCCCGGGGGTGTGTTCCATGGACCCGGGCGCCGCGCGGCGGACGGCCCGCGACGGACGCGCCCGGGCGGCGCCAGCGCGCCCCGCCGGTGACCATCCGCGGAGAGGACGTGGAAAGACGTGGCCCACCCCCAGCAGACCGGCACTGTGCCCACGGCCCCACCGCGCGCGCACGTGTTCTCGGACCCCGCCTTCCTCCGCCTGTGGTCGGGGAGCACCGCCTCGGGACTGGCCACGTGGGCCATGCCGTTCATCCTCGGCCTGGCCGTGCTGGACGGATCGCTCACCGCCATGGGGCTCGGCCTGCTCCTGGCCACCCGTACCGGCGGGTTCCTCCTCGCCCTGCCGCTCGGCGGCCTGCTGGCCGACCGGCTCTCCCGCCGCGCGGTGGTGCTGTGGGCCGGGGTCCTCGCGGCGGCGGCCACTCCGCTGGTCGCCGCTGGCGTGGCGACCGGCGCCCTGGCGCTCGCGGCCGTGTCCGCGGCGGCCGTGGGCGCGGGCCAGGGAGCCTGTAGACCCGCCTTCCAGGCGCTGACCGCCGAGGTCGTGGACGAGCCGCGGCGCCAGCGCGCCAACGCGGCGCTCACCATCTCCGTGCGGGTCACCACCCTGGTCGCCCCGGGGGCGACGGCGCTGCTCTCCACGGCCCTGGGCGTGCACGCCCTCCTCCTGGTCACCGCCGCGCTCTGGGCGGTCGCCGCCCTGGCCCCGCCCCGGGGCCGGAGCGCGCCCGCCCCGGGAGCGGTGCCCGCGCGCGGCTTCTCCCTGGTCGCCGACTTCCGCGACGGGCTGCGCGAGGCCCGGCGCCACACGTGGTTCCTCGCGGGGCTGGGCGCCCTGACGGCGGTGATCGCCACCGGGTACTCCGCCACGGGCGTGCTGCTCCCCGTGGTCAGCCGCGACACCTACGGCACCGAGGCGGTGCTGGCGGGCGCGCTGACCGCCTACACCGGCGGCGCACTGGCCGGGGCGCTGCTGATCGGGCGCTGGCGCCCCTCCTCCCAGGGGTGGGTGGCGCTGGCGGGCCTGGCCCTGTACGGGCTCGCGCCGCTGAGCCTGCTCCTCCCCGTGGGCCCGTGGACGGTGTTCGCCGCCTACGCCCTGGCGGGGGTCGGGATCGAACTGTTCAACGTCCCGTGGTTCACCGCCGCCCAGCGCGAGGTCGCGCCCGACAAGCTCGCCCGCGTCTCCTCCCTGGACTTCCTGTTCTCCTACGGCCTGGCTCCGGTCGGGCTCGCGCTGATCGCCCCGGCCACCCAGGCCTTCGGCACGGAGGCGGTCCTGGTCGTGTGCGCCGCCCTGTGCTTCCTGGCCCCGGGGGCCGCGGCGCTCGCCCCCGGTTCGCGCCACTTCGCCATGGGGGGCCGCGGGGCCCCGGCCCCGCGAGCCGCCTGACCGGGAAGGCGCCCCCGGCGGCCTGCCGGGGCGGCGCCCCGGGCGTTCACCGGTCCCGTCCCGCCCTGTCGCCGCGCGCCAGCAGGTACAGCAGGAAGGGGGCGCCCAGCACTCCGGTGACCACCCCGACCGGCAGTTCGCTCCCCCCGAAGGCGGTGCGCGCGACCAGGTCCGCACCGGCCGTCAGGAGCGCTCCGCAGGCGGCGCAGGGCAGCAGCCCGAGGGCGCGTCCGCCCAGCAGCCGCCGCACGGTCTGCGGGGCCACCAGGGCGACGAACGCGACGGGACCGGCGACGGCGGTGGCCGTGGCCGCGAGCGCGGCGGAGGTGAACAGCAGGGCGCCCCGGGCGAGCCGCACCCGGCCGCCCAGGGCGGTCGCCGCGTCCTCCCCGAGCTGGAGCAGGGACAGCGGCCGGGCCAGCAGGAACGTGGTCGGCGCCAGGACGGCCAACGCCAACGCCACCGTCACCACGTGAGACCAGTCCCGGTTGGCCAGGCTGCCGGTGAGCCAGAGCATGGCGCGCTGCGCCGTGGTGAGCTCCGTGCGGGTGAGCAGGTACGACGTCACCGCGCCCAGCATCGCGGTGACCGCGATCCCCACCAGGACCAGCCGCTGCCCGCTGACACCCCGCCGGTAGGCGAGCAGGTACAGCAGGAACGCGGTGGCCACGGCCCCCGCCAGCGCGCTGGCCGCGATCGCCGTCGCCGTGCCGCCGAAGACGACGATGGCGAGCACCGCCGCGGTCGTCGCGCCCGCGCTGACCCCGATGACGTCCGGGCTGACCAGCGGGTTGCGCGCCAGCCGTTGCAGCAGCGCCCCGGAGAGCGCCAGTGCGGCGCCCACACCCAGCGCGGTGAGCACACGCGGCAGCCGCATCTCCACCACCACGTGCGTCACCATCACCCCGGCACGGCCGGTGAGCGCGTCCACCACCTCGCCCACGCCCAGCTCGAAGTCCCCCAGGGTCAGCGAGACCAGGGCCGCCGCCGCGGCCAGGGCGGTGAGCAGGCCGCCGAGCAGTACCGCGGGCCAGTACACCCGCACCGACAGTCCGCCCAGGCGGGCCACCCCCGTCCGGGGACCCAGGACCCCGGAGCGCGCCGTCACGGTCCCGCCACCCTTCGCCCGCGCACCACGAGGACGAAGAACGGCGCACCGATGAGAGCGGTGAGGATGCCGACCTGCAACTCCTCGGGACGCGCCACCACCCGGCCCGCGACGTCGGCCGCCAACAACAGGACGGGCGCCAGCACCGCCGACCAGGGCAGCACCCATCGGTGGTCGGGGCCGACCAGGACCCGCGCCACGTGCGGCACGGCGACCCCGACGAAGCCGATCGGGCCCGCCACGGCCGTCGCCGTCCCCGCCAGGAGCACCACCGCCAGGGCGCTCGTCCCGCGCACCAGCCACAGCCGTGTCCCCAGGGAGCGGGCCAGCTCGTCGCCGAGCGCCACCGCGTTCAGGGAGCGGGCCACCGCCACCGCCGTCACCAGCCCGGCGGCCAGGAACGGCAGCGCCTGGAGCAGCGCCGCGCCGTCGGCACCCGCCAGCGAGCCCACCACCCAGAACCGGTACTCGTCCAGGCTCGCGCGGTCGCGCAGGACGATCGCCGAGGTCAGCGAACCCAGCAGGGCCGAGACCGCGGCTCCGGCGAGCGTGAGCTTGACCGGGCTGGCCCCCTCCGGACCCAGCGACCCCACGGCGTGGACCACGCAGGCGGCGACCGCCGCGCCCGCGAAGGCGAAGCCGACGTAGCCCAGGAGCGCGGACACCCCGAACACGCTGATAGCGAGGACCGCCGCCAGGGAGGCGCCCGCGTTGACGCCGAGGACGCCGGGGTCACCGAGGGGGTTGCGGGTCACCCCCTGCGCCAGGACCCCGGACACGCCCAGGGCCGCGCCGACCGCCAGCCCGGCCAGGGTACGCGGCACACGCAGGTGCCGCACGACCAGGTCGGTGTCCGAACCGGTGAAACCGGCGTAGGCGAGGTACACGTCGGCCACGGACAGCCGTTCGTAACCGACCAGGACCGACGCCAGCAGGGTCGCGGCCAGGACCAGCAGCGCCACCGCCAACCCGGTGACGCGGGCGCGGGCACTGATGAGAACCCCGGAACCGTCGGCCGCGGCCCGCAGCCGGCGCCGGACTCCCGAGGGAACGGTCGTCACGGGCCTCTCGGCCACATGGGGGGCCATCGGACCGCCTACCCGAACAGGTCGGGGTGCAGGATCCGGGCGACCGTCTCCACCGCGGCCGCGCTGCGCACACCCGCGGAACGGTCGGCGAAGGTGAACTCCTCGACCTGCCCCTCGGTGACCGCGGTCAGGTTGGCCAGCACGGGATCGGCCGTGATCCGCTCCACGTCCGGGGCGGCGTCGGCGGCGGTCATCTCCGCGTCGCAGCACACGTCGACCAGGATGAAGTCGGGGTCGCGCGCGATCACGTCCTCGACGGCCACGTCGTGGTTGCGCCCGCCGTCCAGGTCGGCGAAGGCGTTGACGCCTCCGGCCAGCCGGATGATCTCGGTGGAGAAGTCCTGCCCGCCGGCCACCCGGAACCCCTGGTCGCTGGGGCGGCCGACCATCACCGAGGGCCGGTCCTCCTCAGGCACGCCGCCCTCCAGGGCCTCGGTGACCCCGCCTATCGCGCCCTCCATGTCCGCGATGACCTCTTCGGCGCGCTCGCGGGCGTCGAACAGGGCGCCCAGATCCCGCAGGTCGGCGTAGACGTTGTCCATCGTCACCGAGGCCGGGTCGATGGTCGCGTCGGTGCGGCCGTCCCCGCTAGGGCACAGCGGAGCCGGGATCCAGCTGCCGATGCCCAGCTCGCGCAGGGAGGCCCGCGTACCGAGGTTCTCGTCGGTGAACACGTCGTTGAACCCGGCGAGCACGAAGTCGGGCCCGTGGCTGAGCAGTTCCTCCCGGCTGGGCAGGTTGGGGTAGTACTCCTGTCCGGCCTGGGCGTCGGCGTACTCCTCCAGGACGGCGGCGTCCAGGAACGCCGTCCCCACCAGACGGTCGCTGAGGCCCAGCGCGTGGGCGGTCTCGATGGCGGGCTGGTAGGCGGCGAACACCCGTTCCGGCGGGCTGTCCGCGGACACGTCGACGCCGCAGTTGCGGATCGTCTCCCCGGCGGCCTCGGGGGAGGGGGCGGCGGAGCCCCCGCCGCAGGCGGTCGTGGCCAGGAGCAGGGCGAGGGCGGCGCAGGCGGGCAGGCGGTACCGGACCGCGCGTGCCCCGGTGGGCTTCATCGAACAAACCATCCTTCGTGGTCTGATGACGCGGACGGTCGCAGCCGGTCTCCTGGCTCCCGGAGTCGGGCTCTGGCCCCGCGCCCCCACCCTTCCCGAGCCGTGTCCGGCCCAGTGGCGTGCGGGAGGCGCCCTCCGGTCACAGTGGCGAGGACCGCGCCGGACTTCCACCGGCTTCCCGTGCACTGCGACGTCGACGATATGGACTTGTGCTGACAGTCAACCGGCCACGGTAGTGCACGCGGGTCCCTTCCGCGAGACCCGCTCCCCTCCCGGCCGACGGCCGGACCTCCGCGAGCCGCCTGACCGGGAAGGCGTCCCCGGCGGCGCGGGAGCCCCGCACGGCCGCCGCACCCGGGTTGGGCGGGGCACCGTCCGGATGCGTGGCCGGACCGGGACCGGGCATAGAGGGCGCATGGAACTGATCACGGTGGAGGACGTCCGCGCCGCCCGGGAACGCCTGCGCGGGGAGGCGGTGCGCACCCCGCTGACGGCGGGCCCCGCCGGAGGGCCGCCGTTCCTGCTCAAACCCGAGAGCCTCCAGCCCACCGGGGCCTTCAAGCTGCGCGGCGCCACCAACGCCGTCGCCCTGCTCGACCCCGACCAGCGCCGAAGCGGTGTGGTGACCCACTCCTCGGGCAACCACGGCCAGGCGCTCGCCCACGCCGCCGCCCGGCACGGGGTGCCCTGCACCGTCGTCGTCCCCGAGGGCGCGCCCGGGGTGAAGGTCGACCGCATGCGCGCCCTGGGAGCCCGCATCGTCATGGTCGCCCCCCGGGAGCGGGAGGCTACCGCCCGGAGGCTCCGGGACGAGGAGGGGCTCGCCCTCGTCCCGCCCTTCGACGACCCGCGCGTCATCGCGGGCCAGGGCACGGTCGGCCTGGAGATCCTGGAGCAGTCGCCCGAGGTCGCGACCGTCGTCGTGCCCGTGGGCGGAGGCGGACTCGCCTCGGGGGTGGCCACCGCCGCGCTGGCCGCCGCGGGCCCGCGCCGGGTCCGCGTAGTGGGGGTGGAGCCCGAACTGGCCGCCGACGCCGCCGAGAGCCTGCGCACCGGAAGCCTGGTCACCTGGCCGCCCGAGCGCACCCACCGCACCATGGCCGACGGGGTGCGCGTGTGCCTGTCCGAGCTGACCTTCGCCCACCTGCGCGCCCGCCTGGACGAGGTCGTCACCGTGACCGAGGAGGAGATCGCCCGCGCCGTCGCCGCCCTCGCCCACGGGGCGCGCCTGGTCGCCGAGCCCAGCGGGGCCCTGGCCGCCGCCGCGGTCCTGGCGGGCCGGGTGCCCACCGCGCCCGGCCGCCCCCAGGAGACGGTCGCGGTCGTCTCGGGGGGCAACGCCGACCCGGAGCTGTTCGCCCGCCTGGTGGCGTGAGCCGCGCGGACGGCCGGGCGCAGGCCCTCCGCCGCAGGTCGGGGGGCGCCGTCCCGCGCGGGCGGCGCCGCGGTCTCAGGCCCGGGAGCCCCCGCCGCCGGCGGGCCCGCTCCCGTTCACGCGCTGCCGCTCGCCCGCACGCGCCGCCACGGGGTTGTCGCGTCCGGTGGCGCGCGCGGCACGGTCCTCGCGGCGGCGCATGGCCATGTCCGACAGCGCGGCCAGCCCGAAGGCGATGACGACCGCGGCGACGATCAGCACGGTCCACAGCGCGGTACCGAAGGAATCGGGGTCGATCATGGGTGCTCCGAGGGGATCGGGGGTTGGACGTGCCGACAGCCCAACCGTAATAGGTGTTAACTTTCGGGCCGAGTGCCAGCGGCGGTGAACTGGGTCATACGCACGCCACCGCCCGCCCGCCGCGCACACGGCGAGGGGCCCGGGACGGCGCCGCGACGCCGTCCCGGGCCCCGCCAGGCGAACCCGGATTCCCCTACAGGATCGAACCGGGGGAGTAGGCGGCCGCCTCCGGGTGCGCGGCCACGATCGCGTCGATCTGTCCCACCACGGCGGCCACCTGGTCGGCGGCGGCGCCGGTGAAGGTGATCCGGTCGGCCAGCAGCGCGTCCAGCTCCTCCCTGCCGAGGGGGAAGCGCCCGTCCTCGGCCAGACGGTCCAGCAGCCGGTTGCCCGCACCCTCCTGGCGCATGGCCAGGGCCGAGCCCACCGCGTGCTCCTTGATCAGCTCGTGGGCGGTCTCGCGGCCCACCCCGGCGCGCACCGCGGCCATGAGCATCTTGGTCGTGGCCAGGAACGGCAGGTAGCGGTCGAGCTCGGCGGAGACCACCGCGGGGAAGGCCCCGAACTCGTCCAGCACCGTCAGCATCGTCTCCACCAGCCCGTCGAAGGCGAAGAACGCGTCCGGCAGGGCCACCCGGCGCACCACCGAGCAGGACACGTCGCCCTCGTTCCACTGGTCCCCGGCCAGTTCACCGGCCATGGACGCGTACCCGCGCAGGATCACGGTCAGCCCGTTGACCCGCTCGCACGAGCGCGTGTTCATCTTGTGCGGCATGGCCGAGGAGCCCACCTGGCCCTCGGCGAACCCCTCGGTGACCAGCTCGTGCCCGGCCATCAGGCGGATCGTCTTGGCCAGCGACGAGGGACCGGCGGCCAGCTGTACCAGCGCGGTCAGCACCTCGAAGTCCAGCGAGCGCGGGTAGACCTGGCCCACGCTGGTGAAGCGCCGCTCGAACCCGAGGTGGGAGGCCACCTCGTCCTCCAGCGCGCTGAGCGCGGCGCGGTCCCCGCCCAGCAGGTCGAGCATGTCCTGCGCGGTGCCCACCGGGCCCTTGATCCCGCGCAGCGGGTAGCGGGAGATCAGCTCCTCCAGCCGCCCGTGGGCGACCAGCACCTCGTCGGCGATCGACGCGAACCGCTTGCCGAGCGTCGTGGCCTGCGCCGCCACGTTGTGGGAGCGGCCCGCCATCACCGTCTCGCCGTACTCGGCCGACAGCCTCCCCAGCCGCGCCAGCAGCGCCACCACCCGGTCGCGGGCCAGCAGCAGGCTGTCGCGCACCTGGAGCTGCTCGACGTTCTCGGTCAGGTCGCGCGAGGTCATGCCCTTGTGCACGTGCTCGTGCCCGGCGAGGGCGTTGAACTCCTCGATGCGGGCCTTGACGTCGTGGCGGGTGACCCGCTCGCGTTCGGCGATGGAGGCCAGGTCCACCTGCTCCAGGACCTTCTCGTAGTCCTCGACCACACCGACCGGGACGTCCACGCCCAGACGCGCCTGGGCGCGCAGCACGGCCAGCCACAGCCGCCGCTCGGCGACCACCTTGTACTCGGGGGACCACAGCCGGGTCAGCTCCGCGGACGCGTAGCGGGCAGCCAGGACATCAGGGATCAGCGGTTTCGCACTCACGTCGTCCGACCCTATCGTCCTGAGCTGCGGCGCACGCGCGGCCACTCCCCCCGAAGGCACCCGGCCCGCAACGGCGGCGACGGAGGTCGGCCGGCGAACGCCCGGATCCGGGGCCCGGAGGGTAGGGCCAGCCCCACCCCCGACCCGGTGGCTCAGCCGATTCCGGCCCGCGCCGGACCTGCCTAACGTTGGCCCATGACCACTCCCGCGGAGTCCCCGAACCCGCCGCGCGCCCTGTTCCAGGCGCTCACGACGAGGCGTTTCCTGCTCACCTCCTGGCCCTGGCGCGGTCTCGCCTACAGCGGCGGCACCGTCCTGGTGGCCTCCGTCCTGTTCTTCGTCGCCTCGCCCGTCCTGGCCCCCTGGGCGGCGCTGTTCATGGCCTGGACCGGAGGGATCGAGGCCTTCGACTACGGCGGCATCGTGCTGGTGCTGGCCCTGTGCCTGGCGTTCACGTTCCTGTTCGGCCCGCTGGTCGCCATCCCCCTGGGCGCGCTGGAGCGCTGGCGCCTGGGCCTGGTCGGGGGCGGTCCCCGCGAGAGCGGGCACCGCGAACCGGTCCCCGGGCTGTGGGGGTGGGTGCGCACCCGCTACACCGAGGCCGCCACGTGGCGGGAGGTGGCCTACGCGGGGCTGATGCTCCCCCTGGCGGGGGTCAACGCCATGCTCACCGGCTTCCTGCTGCTGCTCGTGATCGTCCTGGCCTCCGGTCCGCTCCTGCTGGACGACAGCCCCGGCTCCGTCGTCAACCTCGGCCTCGTGACGCTCACCTCCAGCGCCGAGGCGGTGCCCTACACCCTCCTGGCCCCGCCGCTGCTGGTCGTCCTGCTCTACACGTCGGCGGCCATGGCGTGCCTGCACTCCCTGCTGGCCCGCACCCTGCTGGTCGGCCCGCCCAAGGGGGTCCTGCACGCCGAACTCAACCAGGTCACCGAGTCGCGGGCCCGCCTGGTCAACGCCTTCGAGTACGAGCGCAGGCGCATCGAACGCGACCTGCACGACGGCGCCCAGCAGCGCCTGGTCGCCCTGTCCATGGACCTGGGCGTGGCCCGCCTGGACCTGGAGGAGGGCAGCGAGGCCGACCAGCGCGTGGTCGCCGCCCAGGCCAAGGCCGACGAGCTCATCACCGAGCTGCGCGAACTGGTGCGCGGCATCCACCCCCGGGTCCTCACCGACCGGGGCCTGTCCGCCGCCCTGGAGGAGCTGGCCGACCGCTGCCCCGTGCCCGTGACGGTGCACGCGCGGATCGGCGGGCGCCTGCCCGCGCACGTGGAGGGCACGGCCTACTTCGTGGTCGCCGAGGCCCTGACCAACGTCTGCAAGCACGCCGGGGCCGACGCCGCCACCGTGCACGCCAGCACGGCCCCCGGCGCGCCGGGCCGCCCCGACACCCTGCTGGTGGAGGTCACCGACCACGGCGCGGGCGGCGCCGACCCCGCACGCGGGTCCGGGATCACCGGGCTCAGGGACCGCGTCGCGGTCATGGGCGGCACAATGGAGCTGTCCAGCCCCGAGGGCGGACCTACCCGAATCCGAGTGGAGCTTCCGTGCGGACCCGTTCCCCCGACACCGCTGGCGTGACCCCCGACGCGCCCCCGGTGCCCACCGTCCTGGCCGAGGACGGCGTGCTGCTCAGAGAGGGGCTGTCCGGAATCCTGGAACGCTTCGGCTTCCCCGTCGTGGCCTCGGTCGGCGACGCCGAGGCGCTGGTGTCGGCCGTCGCCGAGCACGGACCCGGCCTCGTGGTCACCGACATCCGCATGCCGCCCGGCTTCACCGACGAGGGGCTGCGGGCCGCCGTCCGGCTGCGCCGTGAGCGCCCGGGCCTGGCGGTGGTCGCGCTGAGCCAGTACGTGGAGCTGAGCTACGCCACCGACCTGCTCGACTCCGGCAGCGGTCAGGGCGTGGGCTACCTGCTCAAGCAGAGGGTGGGCGACGTCCGCGAGTTCGCCTCCGTGCTGCGCCGGGTGGTGGACGGCGAGACCTTCGTCGACCCCGAGGTGGTCCGCCAGCTGCTGCGCCGCCGCGCCGACCCGCTGGAGCGCCTGACCCCGCGTGAGCGCGAGGTCCTCGCCCTGATGGCCGAGGGCCGCTCCAACGGGGCGATCGCCCGCCACCTGGTGGTCAGCGACGCCGCCGTCGGCAAGCACGTGGGCAACATCCTGGCCAAGCTCGACCTGCCCCCGGACGACGGGGTGCACCGCCGCGTCCAGGCGGTCCTGGCCTACCTGCGCGGCCGCCCCGCCTGAGCCGGGGCCGTCCCCCGCACGGCGGGGGAAGGCGCCCTCGGTGACCGCGCCGGCCGGCACGGTCACCGACGGTGCCGGGCGTTCGTCAGGACTCGGCCGCGCACCAGTCGACCATGACGGCGGTCTCCCCGCCCACGACCCAGCCGTCGTGCCCGGGCGGGATGAAGACGACGTCGCCCCGCCCGAACTCGCGCTCGGTTCCGTCGTCCATGCGGCAGGCCAGGGCGCCCGAGACCATGTAGCCGCAGTGGGTCCTCATGCAGCTGTCCGTGCCCTGGAGGGGCCGCAGGTGCTCGGACCAGCGCCAGCCGGGCATCAGCGTCAGACGCGTGACCGCCCGTCCGCCGACGCGGACGACCTCCATACGCCCCCGCTCGAACTCCTGGGTCTGCTCGGCCCCGTCGAACCGGGCCCCCTGGGGGGTGTCCACGGACCCCTCGTCCCAGGCCTGGACCACGGACTCGTGCACGATGCGCCCGTCCCGCAGGTCCAGCATGGCCATGCTCATGACCTTGCCGCCGTCGGGGTAGGTGCACCGCTCGGTGATGGCGACGTGCTCGCCGTCGGACACGCACTGGAGCACCTCATGGGTCATCTCGCGCGAACAGACGTCCCGCAGGGCCTGCCCGATCTCCTCCCTGCCGCGCAGGACCGTCGGGGCGCTGGGAGGGGTCCGCCGGTCGATCATCTCCATTCGGGCGTCGTCGCTGTACTGGGCCGCCATCGCCTCGGCGTCGGCCGACTCCACGGCACGGACGTACCGGTCGGTGTCGAAGGACGGGTGGGCCTGGGGTGGGGCGGACATGGCTCGCCTCCTCGGCTCCCGGTGACCGCCCGCGGACCGGGCGGTCCCACTACCCAGACTGCCCCCGGGCCACCTCCCGGTTCGCCCAAGGCCCGGTCACGAGTCGGCCGCGTCGTGGACCCGCCGGGAGCCGGGGGAGCACCGGACCTATCGTGGAGGTGCAGAGCCGTCACGGTGCGAACTCCCCCCTCAGCCCGTAGGAGACCGGATGCAGCCGACCGTCGCCGCCCCCGAGAGCGTCACCTGGAAGATCCACCTGGACCGGTCGATGTGGGTGGCGGGCGTGCGCGCCCTCATGCTCCAGGCCCTGCACCCCGTGGCCATGCAGGGGGTGTGGCAGCGCTCGGACTTTCGCTCCGACCCCACCGGCCGCCTGATGCGCACCGCCCACTTCGTGGCCGTCACCACCTATGGCAGCCCCGCCGAGGCGGACGCGCTCGGCGAGCGCGTCCGCCGGGTGCACCGCGCGCTGTCCTTCACCGACCCGGCCACCGGCCGCACGCACCGGGTGGACCAGCACGACCTGCTGGTGTGGGTGCACTGCGCCGAGGTCTCCTCCTACCTGGAGAACGCCGTGCGCGCGGGCGTCGCGCTGACCGCCCGCGACGCGGACCGCTACCTCGACGAGCAGTCGCACACGGCCGCCTACGTGGGCCTGTCGCGCGAGGACGTGCCGCGTTCGGTCACCGACCTGCGCCGCTACCTGGCCTCGGTCCGGCCCGTTCTGCGCGCCACCCCCGAGGCCCGGCAGGCGGTGCGCTTCCTGCTGTGGCCCAAGGTGCCCGAGCGCCTGTCCTGGCTGGCCCCGCTCAAGCCCCTGTGGGCCCCGGTCGGCGCCCTGTCCTACGCCACCCTGCCCGCGTGGGCGCGCCGCGCCTACGGGATCCTGCCCGAGACCCCCGGCGGGGACGCGGCGGCCACCGCGTCGCTGCGAGCTCTGAGGGCGCTGCTCAACCGGGTGCCCGAGCGCTACTACAACCTCCTCTTCGACGAGGCCACCGTGCGCAGCGCCGAGGAGGCCAGGCAGCGGCTGCTGGAGGCCGGGTACGAGATCGAGAACGGGTTCCGGTCGATGCGCGCCCGCACCCTCTTCCGGGCACCGTCGGCGCCCGCGGGGGAGCCCTCCCCGCCGTCCGCGGACCACCGGGCCGCCGCGGGGGCCTGAAGGCGGGCTCGCGGTCCGTGCGCGCAGGGGGCCGCGCCCGGCCACGGCACGGACGGTCGCGCCTTCGCGGGGCCGGCGGCCCGGGCCGGGACAGCGCCCCGGGTAGCGTGGAGGGGTTCCCATGGACCAAGGGGGCCGCGATGAAGCGCCGTGTACGCCGGTACAGCCTCGTCATGGGAGCGTGCCTGGTCCTGTTCGCCGGTGCGCTGCCCGTCTACTACCTCTTCGGCGCGGGATGGGCGGTGGCCATGTGCGCGGTGGCGGCCGTCCTGCCTCCGGTGGCCGCGGCCCTGGGCAACACCGCCGACCCCGACGACCCGGAGGACCGCGACAACAGGTACGGGCCCAACGCCGACTGACCGCTCCGTCGACCCGGCGGGGCGCACGGCCCGCGTCGCAGGTCCGATGATCCGACGCGTAGTATTCCGGCGGAACCGGGCACCGCACGCCGACACGGCGGCGGGGAGGCCCCGCCGGCCACGGGGAGGAACGCGTGACAGACACCAGTGCCGAAGGCGTCGCGGCGGACCCGCGGACCAGCGCGGTCCGCATGCTACGCGTGCGCCACGACGACCCGCGCGTGCGGGGGCTGCTCGACGGTCTTCTGGAGGAGTACACCGAGCGCTACGGCGCCGAGGGCGCGGCCGACGAGCTCGCGCGCTACCCGGTGACCGAGTTCGCCGCTCCCCACGGCCGTCTCGTACTGGCCGAACTGGACGGGGAGATCGTCGCCGGAGGGGCCGTGCGCCCCTACAAGAAGGACCGGGCGGCCATGGCCGACACCGCCGAGTTCAAACGCGTCTGGACCTCGGGGCGCCACCGCCGCCTCGGACTGGCCAGCCGGGTGATGACCGCCCTGGAGGAGGCCGCCCGCGACCTCGGCTACACCCGGGTCCTGCTGTTCACCGGTCCCGCCCAGCCCGAGGCGGTCGCCTTCTACACGCGGATCGGCTACCGGCCGGTCGACCCGGCCGACATCGACGAGCTGCCCCACCGCACGGCCATCCCCTTCGCCCACGACCTCGTGTGAGGAGGCGGCCGTCCCGGGACCGGAGAGGCCTCCCCTGAGGCGGCGCCCGGGGTCGCGGCCGGTGCGGCCCGCCGCGCCGCCGCCGGAGGGGCCGGACGCGTTATGGCTTCCGGTATGTCCGCGCGACGGCCGCACCCCGGGGCCTCCCCGTACGATGGGTGGCCAGGGCCGCCACAAGCGGCCACGACGCCCGACCCGCGAGGAGACGCACGACGTGAGCGAGCAGCAGCGCCCCCAGGACGAGACGAACGCCCCCGTGTTCAGTCCCCGCAAGAACGGGCAGGCGCAGTCGGTCTCCGACGAGCTCGCCGCGTGGATGACCACCGGGTGGGCCGACACCGAGCGTCGCGACCTGGAGCCCGTCGAGCAGGCCGGGCACACCGCCCGCCGCCGCGCCGCGCTCAGCGCGGCCTTCCCCGGTGACCGCCTGGTCGTCCCGGCCGGGCAGCTGCTCACCCGCTCCAACGACACCGAGTACCCGTTCCGGGCGGCCACCGACTACGCCTACCTCACCGGCGACACCTCCGACGGCGGCTGCCTGGTGTTCACGCCCCGCGCCGAGGGCGGGCACGACGTGGTCCTCTACCTCAAGCCCCGCTCCAACCGCGACAACGGCGAGTTCTGGCTGGGCGGCTACGGCGAGCTGTGGACCGGCCGCCGCAACAGCCTCTCCGAGGCCGCCGACCTGCTGGGCGTGGCCACCGCCGACGTGACCACGCTGTCCGGCGTGCTGCGCGCGGGCGGCGCGACCACCCGCATCGTGCGCGGCCACGACGCCGAGCTCGACGCGATCGTCGACGGTCTGCGCTCCGACGCCGACGAGGAGGCCCGGGCCAAGTACGCCCAGCTCGACGAGGACCTCTCCGTCACGCTGGCCGACCACCGCCTGGTCAAGGACGAGTGGGAGATCGCCCAGCTCCAACTGGCCGTGGACGCCACCGTGCGCGGCTTCGGCGACGTCGTCGAGGCGCTGCCGCAGGCCAAGGACACCTCCGAGCGGTTCATCGAGGGCACGTTCTTCCTCCGCGCCCGGGTGGAGGGCAACGACGTCGGCTACGGAACCATCGCGGCCTCCGGCGCCAACGCCACCACCCTGCACTGGACCCGCAACGACGGCCCGGTGCGCGAGGGCGACCTGCTGCTGCTGGACGCGGGCGTGGAGACCACCACGCTGTACACCGCCGACGTCACCCGCACCATGCCGGTGTCGGGCACCTTCACCGACGTGCAGCGCCGCGTCTACGACCTGGTGTACGCCGCCCAGGAGGCCGGTATCGCCGCCGTCGCCCCGGGCAGGCCGTTCACGGCCTTCCACGAGGCCTCCCAGCGGGTGCTCGCCGAGGGCCTCGTCGAGTGGGGCCTGCTGGAGGGCCCGGTCGAGCGCGTCCTGGAGCTGGGCCTGCAGCGCCGGTACACCCTGCACGGCACCGGCCACATGCTGGGCATGGACGTGCACGACTGCGCGGTCTCGCGCCAGGAGGTCCACCTGTACGGGGACCTGAAGCCGGGCATGGTGCTCACCGTCGAGCCGGGCCTGTACTTCCAGCCCGACGACCTGACCGTCCCCGAGGAGCTGCGCGGCATCGGCGTGCGCATCGAGGACGACGTGCTGGTCACCGAGGAGGGCCGCACGGTCATGTCGGCCGGTCTGCCGCGCTCCTCCGCCGAGGTCGAGGCCTGGCTGGCCGAGCGCCTGCCGCGCTAGCCCTTCCCCGCACACGACGACGGGACCGCCTCCTCGGGGGCGGTCCCGTTTCCGTTGTCCCGGGGAGCGGGGGAACGGTGGCCGCGACACGGCCGTGGGGGCGCGACCCCGCCCTCCTCGCGCCCAAAAGTGGCCCATGCCTCGCCACAGCACGTTTGGGCAGGTGGGTGCGCGGCCAGCGGGGAGGGGGAGGGCAATCCACCGAGGAGGAGGTTCCACCCCATGGCAGAGCACACCCGAGGAACCCGGCCGCGCGTCTTCGCCTCGCCGGGGCGCTACGTCCAGGGGCGGGGCGCCCTGGCCCGGCTGGGTCCGCTCGTCTCCGACCACGGCTCCCGCCCGCTCGTCCTGGTCGACGACGTCGTCCGCGGACTGACCGAGGACGTCCTCACCGCCTCCTTCCGCGAGGCGGACCTGCCCCTGGTCTTCGAAGGCTTCGGCGGCGTTCCGACCAGGGCCGAGGCCGAACGCGTCTCCGGGACGATCCGGGACGGGGGCCACGACGTGGTCATCGGCCTGGGCGGCGGGGCCGCGATCGACACCGCCAAGGCCGCGGGGGACAACACGGGGATCCCGTGGGTCAGCGCGGCCACGGTGGCCTCGACCGACGCGCCCACGTCGGCGCTGTCGGTGGTCTACACCGAGTCCGGGGCGTTCGAGTCCTACCGCTTCTACGACCGCAACCCGGCGCTGGTGGTGGTCGACACGCAGTTCGTGGCCGAGGCGCCCACCCGGTTCCTGGCTGCCGGGGTCGGCGACGCCCTCGCCACCTGGATCGAGGCGCGCGCGGTGGAGCGGGCGCACAGCACGAACATGGTGGAGGGCCTGCCGACCCGGGCGGGCACGACCCTGGCGCGCCTGTCCTGGGACATCCTGTGGGAGTCGTCCCTGCCCGCGCTGGAGGCGGTGGACCGCGGCCTGGTGACCCCGGACGTGGAGGCCGTCGTGGAGGCGACCACGCTGCTGTCCGGCCTGGGCTTCGAGTCGGGCGGTCTGGCCGCCGCGCACGCGGTGCACGACGGGCTGACGGCGGTGGACGAGACGCACCACCTCGCCCACGGGGAGAAGGTCAACATCGGCTCGCTCACCCAGCTGCTGCTGGAGGGCGCCCCGGCCTCGGAGGTGGACGACTTCGCGCGGTTCACGGCCCGCGTGGGCCTGCCGACCACCCTGACCGAGGCGGGGCTGGGGGACGCGGACGACGAGGTGCTCGACCGGGTCGTGGCCGCGGCGACCGCGCCGGAGGAGACCATCCACAACCTGGCGTTCACGCCCTCGGCCCGGGACGTGCGCGACGCCCTGCGCGCGGTGGAGGCGGTGGGCCGCCGCGCCCGCCGCGAGGCCGGGCTCGGGGAACCGCAGGCTCCCGGGGCCCACTGACCGCTCGCGGGACCGGGCCTTCGGTCCGGGGCGGCGGCACCCGTCCGCCGGGCCGGGCGCCGCTTTCGCGCGTCGGGCCGGTCCGGTCGGCCGGGTTCAGTCCAGCGGCCCGGCCAGCCGGGCCAGGTCGGCCTCCAGGTGCCCGGCCAGGAACGCCCTGGTTCGGGCCGCCTCGTCCGGCGCGTGCCCGCGCGCAGTCCGTCCCGCCCCGGGCAGCCGAACCCGTCACCGGTGACGGTGTGCAGCGCAGCCACGACCCTTCCCAGTTCCCGGCGGACCTGGGCGGTCCGCTCCGGCCTCTCTCCCGGCTTCCGGGAACACGGCTGAGGGTAGTGTCAGACGCTCTTCAGCGCGGTTCCAGGACGGCGTGGGAGGTTCCCGTCTCCCAAAAATCTCCCACTCCTGGGTGGGAGACGGCAGTCTTCCAGTCAGCCTGATGAAGGGTCTTGCGCCTGGGCTCGAACCGTTCACTACCGGGACGAACAGACCTGAAAAAGACTCTCCTCCTTGGTTGCGCAGTGTGATAACAGAGGCCGCCCCGCTGCGCATGCACCACCACAGTGGCGTCCTGTTCGTGTGGGCTTGGGTCTGCGTTGTGCTGTGGCCGCTTTTGGCCTGGGCAGCTGTCTGGTTGCCGTAGTGCTGAGCAAGGCCGAGGTCGGGCCTTCTACTCGGCAGGGGAACCTACAGCGGTCTGTACACGCTCTGGGGGGAATCGTCGGCTTGCCTCGGTTAACCGAGGCAAGCCAGGGGCGTGCGATCCATGCGCTCTAGGGTGGAAAAGACCATGGGGTGGACGTAACCGCCCGGGAAGGTCTTCGCCGCACGCACCGGTGGTAGGCCCTGTCATTCTCGCCGAGGATGTTTGCCTGCTGGTGGGGGCTTGTAGACCACGGTGCTGCGCGGAAACGCAAAAGCTACAGGACCCTCTTACCCCTGCTGGGTCTTGGCGGACTCATTCCGTTTGAGGCCCGCCGTGACAGCAGCCTTGTGTGTGGCCCGCGGAACCCGTCTCGGCTGGTCGGGTCTGGACGTCGTGCAGAAGCCTGCGGGAACCTGTACGCGGTCACACCCTCGAGGTCTAACCATCCGCCGTTTTCACGGCTACTGCGCTGATTGTGTCCTCTGCTGTCACGACCGCCCCGCCCAGCTTCTTGCCCTTGACAGGGAAGAAGGCGAGGTGGCTCCTGAAAGCAGACGACAGCACAGAAGAGCACACTACCGATCGGTTCATCAGAGGGACGACCAAACTCGTTGTCTGTGGTGTGGCGGTCATCGCTGCGATCGTGTCCTACCGCCATGCCTATGCGGTGGTGACCGAATACGGGGAGAGTGGGATCACGGCGATGATGATTCCCTTGACCATCGACGGTCTGGTGTACGCCGCGTCCATGGTGATTCTGCACTCTGCCCGGGCTGGAACCAAAACTCCCTGGTTGGCTGGGCTCCTTTTGTGGGTGGGAATAACCGCCACTCTGGCGGCAAATGTCGCCCATGGATGGCGAAACGGCCTGGTGGGTTCCATCGTCGCGGCCTGGCCAGCCGTGGCTCTGGTCGGGTGCTACGAGATGTTGATGTGGCTGGTTCGCTCCGATAACCGACCGGCCCGTGAGGTTGCTAGCGAGGTAAGCGACATCGACCAACAGGCAGTGGAGGTCTATCACGAAAGCGTGCGTATCGGCAGTCCGCTTTCGGAGAGAAGGCTTGCCGAACGTTTCGGTAAGTCGCGTCGGTGGGCGCGCGCCATCATGGCAAGGTCAGCGAACGAGGGTAAGGAGTAAGAGATGATGAAGCACGAAAGGTCGCATTCGATGGGTTGACGGTGAGAGCGCTGACTGTGGCCCGGTGAGTGGTGCGGCCTTGGTACGAGGTGGACCGCGCACCGGGCTGCTGATCTCTGGATCGAGCCAGGCTCTGTGCGTTCCTGCACCGCGAGTTCATCCAGCACGTGCAGCTCGGACCGTTTTGGTCCGCCCGTGGTACAACCTGGCCCAGGCGCGCCCCCCTTGGTCGGCGACATTGGACGCCCCCACCCGGCGTGTACGTAGGTAACGAACCACCGACCATGAGGTGCCCGTCCAGTGCAGCAACAGCCGCAGGCGGGTCACAGATCCAGTTCGTCCCAGGACCACGGCTGTGCGGGGGAGCCGTCGAGCTTACGGCCGTAGGGCAGCAGGGACGAAGGCAACGTACGGAGTTGGCCAGCGTTCATGACCCTGTGCTCCCACATCGCCGCTGCTTGCTTCTGCCCCGCCCGGTGAAGCTCTTCCGAAAGTGGGCCAGCTCCCAGTGGGATGCTGGGGTCGGCTTGGGCAACAATGCCAGTTGCCAGAGCCCTTGCCGACAGCGCGCTTCCTGCTTGGGGCATCTCCTACAGCTGCCTCATCACAACGAGGGCATAGTCGGGGTCCGAGAGATCAACGTGGTTGGCGATGTGAGCCATGAGCTGTACCGCCGCTTTCTTCAACCCCGTTCTACGCAGCATCCTCAGTGAAAAGGCGATGCTTGCTGGGCTGGTGAAGTCGGTGCGGGTGGCGAGGACGCGTTTTAGGAGGGCGGCTACAGCTTGCTCTCGCCCCAACTCATGCAACAGCCCCAGGTGCGCATCGAGCGTCACCGCCGCAGGCACGGCACCGTCAAGGGCAGCCGCGAGGTGGTCTTCGCCGTCACCGACCTGGACGCCCACCAGGTCTCACCGGCGGAGCTGGCCGCTCATGCCCGCGGGCATTGGACGATGGAGAACCGAGTGCATTACGTGCGGGGCGTGACCTTCAAAGAGGACGCGCGCCGCACCCGTACCGGGGCGGCCCCGGTCGTGCTGGGGTGTGCGACCGACATCGTCCGCCAGGCGTTGGCCGTCGCGGGGTGGAAGAACCTCGCGTCCGGGCGCAGAGCCCACACCGATCCGGCAAAAGCTCTCGAACTCCACGGCATCAGCCGAGGTCGGCCTGTATGGATCTGAAACGCGAGAACCCCGGGGTCCTGGGTACCGAAACCAGGAAAAAACCCGACCAATTCCTTTGCCTTTTCTGCTAGTTTGTACCGAATTCTCTTCTTCGTTTTTCTTGTGCGTTCGCAAAGTTCCACCCAGTCCGGCCTCCAGTTTCAACAGGGAGGGTATCGTCGTCCACAGCATGTTGGACGTCTCGACTGTTCGATATGGGCTCCATTTCTTTTTCATGCGTGGTTGTGGCCGTTTTTTCCGAAGGTCCCGATGTGCTACGAAATTGCTGCCCAGGGTCTCTTGTCGAGCTCTGCCCGACATCCCTTCTTCCTGCTTTTCTTGAGGAGTGACGCGCCGTGCCGAGCGACCGGAATTCCAGTGGGCGACCGCTCACGTCCCCGCTCCTGCACCGCCTTTTCCAGGACCAGGCCGAGCAGTCCCCCGAAGCCGTCGCCGTGGTGTGCGGCGGGGACAGGCTGAGCTACGCCGGACTCGAAGCACGCGCCAACCGGATCGCCCGCCGCCTCGTCGGAAGTGGATGCCGGCCCGGCGACATCGTGGGCGTGGCCCTGCCCCGCTCGATCGACCTTGTCGCCGCCGTCCTCGGGGTGGTCAAAGCGGGTGCGGCATACCTTCCGCTGGACGTCCGCCACCCCGCCTCGCGGCTGAGCGTCCTCCTGGCGGAGACCCGCGCGCGAATCGTCGTCTCCGACACCCCCGCCCCGCTCTTCGCCGCCGGAACCGACGTGCTCACCGTGGACGGAGCCGGTCCTGACGGCGACCCGGGGGCTCCAGACGTGCCGGTGAACGTCGAGGACCTCGCCTACGTCATGTACACGTCCGGATCCACCGGCCGTCCCAAGGGCGTGGCCGTTCCGCACCGCGCGGTGGTGTCCCTGGCCGCCGACAGCCGGTGGCGCAACGGCGCGCACGAACGGGTCCTGCTGCACTCTCCGCACACCTTCGACGCCTCCACCTACGAGATGTGGGTCCCGCTGCTGGGCGGCGGGTGCGTGGTGGTCGCTCCGGAGGGCCGCCTCGACATGGCCGAATTGGGGCGCGTCGTCGCCGACGGCGGTGTCACAGGCATGTTCGTCACCAGCGCGCTGTTCAGCGTCATCGCCGACGAGTCCCCCGCATGCTTCGCGGGAATGCGGGAGGTCTGGGTCGGAGGAGAGCAGGTCTCGGCGAAGGCGTGCCTCCGGGTCCTCGACCGCTGCCCGGACCTGGCGCTGGTGAACGGGTACGGACCGACCGAGTGCACGACCTTCGCCGTCTGCCATCCGCTGTCCGGCGGCCGGATCACCGAACCGGTGCCGATCGGTCTTCCGATGGACGACACGCACTGCTACGTCCTCGACGCCTGTCTCAAGCCGGTCCGGCCCGGTGAGCAGGGGGAGCTGTACCTGGCGGGAGCCGGGCTCTCGCACGGCTACCTGCATGCGCCCGGCCTCACCGCCGAGCGGTTCGTCGCCGACCCCTTCGGGCTGCCCGGCACGCGCATGTACCGCACCGGTGACGCGGTGCGCCGGAACGGGGACGGCGCGATCGAGTTCCTGGGCCGTACCGACGACCAGGTGAAGATCCGGGGTTTCCGGATCGAACCCGGAGAGGTCGAGGCGGTGCTGCGCGACCACCCCGAGGTGGCCCAGGCCGTGGTGATGGCGCGGGAGGACCGGCCCGGTGAGCGTCGGCTCGTGGGCTACGCGGTGGCCTCCGACCCCGACGGCCGAGCCGCCGAGGAGGCCGACGACCACCAGGTCGGCGAATGGCGCGGCGTCTATGACCGGTTGTACGGTTCCGCGGCGGAGGAGGGCCCGGCGGGGCTTGGCACTGACTTCTCCGGGTGGAACAGCAGCTACGACGGACGCCCCATCCAGCCCGAGCACATGTACGAGTGGCGCGACGCCACCGTCGAACGCGTCCGCTCGCTGGGCCCGCGGCGCGTGCTGGAGATCGGTGTCGGTACCGGCCTGCTGCTGGCGGGTCTGGCCCCCGGGTGCGAGGCGTACTGGGGCACCGACTTCTCGGCGCCGGTCATCGACGCGCTGCGCCGCCGGGTGGACGCGGATCCGCTTCTCGCCGACCGTGTGGAACTGAGGGTCGGACGGGCGGACGACCTGGGCGGCCTGCCCTCGGGCTGCTTCGACACCGTCGTGATCAACTCCGTCACCCAGTACTTCCCCCATGGCGGCTACCTCACCGATGTCCTGAGAGGAGCGGCCGAACTGCTTGCCCCCGGGGGCGCGATCTTCGTGGGTGACGTGCGTGACCTGCGGCTTGCCGGGATCTTTCACGCGGAGGTCGCCCTGCGCCGCGCGGACCCTGCCGCCGACGCGGCCGAGGTACGCGCGGCCGCCGAACGGCGAGCCGCTGCCGAACAGGAGCTCATGGTCGCGCCCGACTACTTCACCGCGCTCCCTCAAGACGTCCCCCGGATCACCGGCGTCGACGTGCGGGTCAAGCGGGGACGGTACGGCAACGAGATGTCGCGGTACCGCTACGACGTCGTGCTGCGCACCGCACCACCCGCACCGGGAAGCGGGGACCGCACGCCGCTCGACCTGGTATGGGGCGTCGACATCGCCGACACCGACCAGCTGGCAGCCGTCCTGGCGGCCCGGCGGGACACCCCCCATGTCCGACTGCTCGGTGTGCCCAACCGGCGCGTGGCCTCCGCCGCGCGCGCCTGGCAGGCGTTGCAGGACGGCGATGCGGCCCAGGCCAGGCTGTGCCTGGAGGACACCTCCCAGGAGATCCCCGACCCCGAGGAGCTGCACGAGGCCGCACGCCGTGCGGGCCGCGAAGCGGTAGTCACCTGGGCCGCGGACAGCAGCGACGGCGGTCTCGACGCGCACTTCTTCGACTACCGGGGGGAACGACCGACCGCACCCGCGTTCTTGTACCGTGCACACGACTCCGGCGCCGCGCAACTCCCGCGCCACACCAACAGCCCGGGGCTGTCCCGCCGGGCCGGCGCCCTGTTGGAGCGGGTGCGCTCGCACTTGCGCGCCCACCTGCCCGACCACATGGTTCCTGAGCACCTCGTGGTGCTGGAGCGGCTGCCCCTGACCCCCAACGGCAAACTCGACCGCGCGGCCCTTCCCGCGCCGGACCTCGGCGGTGCCGACGGCCGGGCGCCCCGCACTCCGATGGAGGAGCGTCTGTGCGCGCTCTGCGCCGAGGTTCTGGGCGTGGAGCGGGTGACCATCGACGACGACTTCTTCTCCCTCGGCGGGCACTCGCTGTCGGCGACCCGGTTCACCAGCCGGATCCGGAGCGCACTGGGCGCCGAGCTCTCGGTTCGGGACGTGTTCGAGGCGCCCCGCGTGTGCGATCTGGTGAGACGCCTCGACCGGAGTGGGAGGCGGCCCGAGGTCGGGCCGCGGCAGCGCCCCGACCGGGTTCCGCTGTCCCCCGCCCAGTCGAGGCTGTGGTTCCTGCACCGGTTGGAAGGGACCTCTGCCCTCTACAACGTGCCGATGCGGATCCGGTTGACCGGACGCCTGGACCCCGAGGCGCTGCACACCGCGTTCACCGACGTCGTGCGCCGCCACGAGATCCTGCGCACGGTCATCGGTGAGCACGAAGGGGTCCCCCACCAGGTGGTGCTGGACGACGCGCGGCCGGAGTTCGGCGTGGTCCGCGCCGATCCCGAGCAGATCGAGGAGCGGGTGGCCGCGGCAGCGCGCCGCGGGTTCGCTCTCGACTCCGAGGTCCCGATCCGCGCCACACTGTTCCGTCTCTCGGAAGAGGAACATGTGCTGCTGGTCGTCCTGCACCACATCGCGTGCGACGGATGGTCGCTCGCCCCGCTGTGGCGGGACCTGTCCACCGCCTACACGGCCCGCCTGGACGGCCGCGCCCCCGTCTGGCCCCGGCTCCGCGCGCACTACGCCGACTACACGCTCTGGCAGCGCGACCTCCTCGGTTCCGACGGGCTCGCCGAGCGGCAGCTGGCCTACTGGCGGAACGCCCTCGCGGGGCTGCCCGACCGGCTGGCCCTGCCCACCGACCGACCGCGCCCGCCCGTGGCGCGGCACCGTGGCGGCACCGTTCGCCTCGACATCCCCGCGCCGCTGCACCGGGGGCTGGCCGCCCTGGCCCACCGGCACGGCGCCACTCTGTTCATGGTGCTGCACGCGGGGTTCGCCGCGCTGCTCACCCGCATGGGCGCCGGCACCGACATCCCCGTCGGCAGTCCGATCGCGGGCCGTGGCGACGACGCGCTGGAGGACCTCGTGGGGTTCTTCGTCAACACGCTCGTGCTGCGCGCCGACACCTCCGGCGATCCGCGGTTCCTCGACCTGCTTGCCCGGGTCCGGGAGACCGACCTCGCCGCACACGCCCACCAGGACCTGCCCTTCGAACGGCTCGTCGAGGAGCTCGGGCCCACACGCTCCCTCTCGCACCACCCCCTCTTCCAGGTCATGCTGGCCCTGCAGAACGCGCCTGTGGCCGAGGTCCGGCTGCCGGGAGCCACCGCCGAGGTGGACCTGGTGGGAACGGGGACGTGCCGGTTCGATCTGGTGCTCAGCCTCACCGAGCAGCTCGATGGAGAAGGCGAGCTCCTCGGGCTGACCGGGATCGTCGAGTTCGACACGGACCTGTTCGATCAGGAGACGGTCGAGGCGCTCTCGCGCACCCTGGTCAGGCTGCTCGACCGCGCGGTCGCCGACCCCGACCAGCGGATCGGGGCCATGGACGTCCTTGACGACGAGGAGCGCCGCTGCGTCCAGGTCACCTGGAACGACAGCCGGCGGACCCTGCCGGCGGAACCCTACCCGGCGCTCTTCCAGCGCCGGGTCGCCCGGAACCCGGACGCCCCGGCCGTCATCCACGGCGGCACCGTCCGGACCTACCGTGATCTGAACGCTCGTGCGAACCGGCTCGCCCGCGCACTCATCCGCCGCGGCGCCGGCCCCGAACGCTACGTCGCGGTCGCCCTGCCCCGCTCCGCCGACCTGGTGGCCGTGCTCCTCGCGGTCATGAAATCGGGTGCCGGATACCTGCCGCTCGACCCCGCCCACCCCGGCGAGCGTCTCGCCATGATGCTCGCCGAAGCGCGCCCGGTCCTCGTCCTCGGCGCCGATCTGGGCATCGGCGGCCTTCGCTCCGCAGGGGTGTCTGTGGCGCTGGACAGGATCGAGGCCGAGGCCGCGGAGTACCCCGACAGCGATGTCACCGACGCGGAGCGCACCACCGCGCTGCGCCCACACCACCCGGCTTACGTCATCTACACCTCGGGGTCCACCGGACGCCCCAAGGGTGTCGTGGTCACCCACACCGGCCTTCCCGGCCTGGCAGCCGCCCAGCGCGAGCGCTTCGGTGTGACCGGTTCTTCCCGGGTCCTCCAGTTCGCCCCGATCGAGTTCGACGGCGCGGTGTGGGAGATCTTCGGAACGCTGGCCCTGGGCGCGGCCCTGGTCACCGCGTCTCCGGAGGAGACCGCCCCGGGGCCTGCGCTGGCCGGGCTGGTCGCGCGGCACGGCATCACGCACGCCACGCTGCCGCCGGGGGTGCTCGCCGCCATGGACCCGGCCGACCTGCCCGGGGTCTCCTCTCTGATCTCCTCGGGCGACGTACTACCGGCGCACCTTGCCGGGAAGTGGGCGTCCGGACGGCTGCTCGTCAACGGCTACGGGCCGACCGAGACGACGGTGTGCGCCACGCTGAGCCGCCCTCTGGCGGGGGACGGCACGCCTCCGCCCATAGGGAAGCCCACCGTCGGCATGCGCTGCCGTGTGCTCGACGAGAGGCTCGCCCCTGTGCCCGTCGGAGTTCCGGGCGAACTGTATGTCGCCGGTCCTGGACTCGCCCGGGGCTACCTCGGGCGTCCCGGCCTCACCGCGACGCGGTTCGTGGCCGACCCGTTCGGGGTTCCGGGCGAGCGGATGTACCGCACCGGCGACCTGGTCCGCTGGAGGAGAACGGGGGAGCTGGAATTCCTGGGGCGGGCCGACGACCAGCTCAAGATCCGCGGGTTCCGCGTCGAGCCGGGCGAGGTCGCTGCCCTCCTCGAACAGCATCCGGGCGTCGCCCGCGCCGTGGCCGTGGCGCGCGAGGACACTCCCGGTGACAGGCGCCTCATCGCCTACGCGGTTCCGGCCGCAGACCCGTTGGACGGCGCCGAGCTGCGCCGGTACGCCGCCGGGCGCCTCCCCGCGGCCCTGGTCCCGGCCGCCGTCGTCCCGCTCGACACGCTTCCCGTACTGCCCAGCGGGAAGGTCGACCGGTCCGCGCTGCCCGCACCCCGGTACGGGGCTGGTGCCGTCGGCCGCCCACCGCGCACAGGCGCGGAACGCGTCCTGTGCGAGCTGTTCGCCGAGGTCACGGGGCTGACCCTGGCCCAAGTCGGAGCGGACGACGGGTTCTTCGACCTCGGCGGGCACTCGCTGCTCGTCCCCCGGCTCCTCGGCGGGATACGCGACCGGCTGGGTGTGGAACTCACGGTCCGCCGTCTGTTCGAACTCCAGACGGCAGCCGCGCTCGGCCGGGAGGTCGAGGGGACCGGAACCCGCCGGGTCGGCACCCGCCCCGCAGCACACGACCTCGCCGCCGAGGCCGAACTCGACCCGGGCATCGCCCCGCGCACGACCCGCGCCGTGGATCCCGCCCGTGTCGCCGACCCCCGACACATCCTGCTCACCGGGGCGACGGGATTCCTCGGTACCGCCCTGTTGCGCGAACTCCTGGCCCGTACGTCGGCGACCGTGCACTGCCTGGTTCGCGCCGACGACGAGTTCGCCGCCGCTGAACGCCTCCGGAACGCACTGAACAGCCGCGGACTGCGGATCGACGGCGAGGCGGCGACCCGGATCGCGGCCGTCCCCGGTGACCTCGCCCGGCCGCTCCTGGGCCTGTCCGAGGACCGCTTCGACCGGCTCGCAGACCTCGTCGACGCGGTCTACCACAACGGGGCGAGGGTGAGCGCGGTGGAACCCTACTCCCGCCTGCGAGATCCCAACGTGTACGGCACACGCGAGGCCATCCGGTTGGCGGCACGCTCGCGTGCGGTGCCGGTGCACTACGTGTCCACCGCGGCGGTGGCGGTCTCCGCCGCCGACAACCCGCCTGTGATCACCGAGGACCGTCGCGTACCCGCGGAGGAGGTCCTGCCCAGCGGCTACGTGGCCAGCAAATGGGTCGGGGAGGGGCTGGTGCGCGCCGCGGCCGAACGCGGCCTGCCCGTCACCGTGCACCGCCCCGGCCGGATCGGTGGGCACTCCGGCACCGGTTCCGGGGGGACGGACGACACTCTGTGGCACCTCGTCCGGGCCATGCTCGTGCTCGGCGCGGTTCCCGAGAGCGCCTCCGTCTCCGCCGCCACCGTCGACCTCGTCCCGGTCGACCACGTGGCGCGGATGATGGTTCACCTCTCCCTGCGGCCCGGGACCGCGGGACTGACCCACCACCTGACCTGCCGGCAACCGGTCCGGTTCACCGCGCTCACCGACGCGCTGCGCCGCAGGGGCCACGACCTGGCCGTACTGCCGGACGCGGAGTGGGGCGAACGGCTGAGGCGCGCCCGGGAGCGGAACACGGAGGCCGGGCTGGAGGCGGCGGCCCTGCTCGAGGGACTCCTGCCCACCGCCATCGGCCTGGGCGGGCTGCACTTCGACCAGAGCAACACCACCGCGGGCCTCGTCGACGCGGACGTCGGCTTCCCCGTCGTGGATGAGGCCCTCCTCGCGCGCTACATCGCGTACTTCACCGAATCCGGCTTCTTCCCGCCACCGAAGCACGCACCGACCCGAGCGAAGGGCGAAACCTCGTGACCAACCCGTTCGACGACCCCGACGGCCGCTACCTCGTCCTTGCCAACAACCTCGGCCAGCACTCGCTCTGGCCCGCTTCCGCCGACGTCCCCCCGGGGTGGACGGTACGCCGCGACCGGGCCGACCGGGCCAGTTGCCTGAGCTACATCGAACGGTCCTGGACCGACATCTGCCCGGTCGGCCACGCGGACCCGGTCGACTACCCCTTTCGCGACCACGACCGGCTGGAGGTCGACCCCGTCTACGCCGAGCTCCGCCACCACCGGCCCGTGCTCCGTGTCCGGGTGCCCTACGGGGACGACGCGTGGCTCGTCACCCGCCACGAGGACGTCAAGACCGTGCTGGGAGACCCCAGGTTCAGCCGGGCGCTGACCGCCGAGAACGACGAGTCGCGCCTGACCCCTCTACCGGTCAACACCAGCATCCTCGGCATCGATCCGCCCGACCACACGAGGCTGCGGCGCCTGCTCAGCCGAACGTTCACCTCGAAGAGGGTCGAGGGCCTGCGCCCACGCGTGCGGCAGATGAGCCTGGACCTGCTCGCCGACATGGAGTCGCGGGGCGGCCCCGGCGACCTGGTCGAGGACTTCTCGCTCCCGCTCACCGCCCTGGTCATCTGCGAACTCCTCGGAGTCTCCCACGAGGACCGGCCGAGGTTCCGGGTGTGGCTGGACGCGTTCTCCAGCACTACCGCGTTGAGCGCCGCGGAGATCGAGTCGCGCACCTCGGCGCTCTACGACTACATCGCCGCCCTGGTCGAGCAGCGCCGCCGCGAGCCCCGGGATGACCTCGTCAGCGTCCTGGTGAGGGCCCAGGGCGAGGGGGAAGTGAGCGAGCGGGAAGTCGTCGAACTCGTCAGCGTCCTGCTGATCGCGGGCTACGAAACCACTTCGGCCCAGCTCATGAACTCCGTCCACGTCCTGTTCACGCATCCCACGGCATACGCCGAACTGCGCGAGGACCCCTCCCGGATACCGAAGGCCGTGGACGAGCTGCTCCGCTTCGTGCCCCTCGACGCGCACGTCGCCTTCGCGCGCTACGCCCGAGAGGACGTCGAGCTCAGCGGGACCCTGGTCCGGGCGGGGGAGGCGGTCCTCCCGGTTCTGCCCTCCGCGAACCGGGATGCCTCGGTCTTCGACGAACCCGACCGGCTCGACCTGCACCGCGAGCGCAACCCCCATCTCGGTTTCGGCTACGGGATCCACCGCTGCCTCGGTGCGCCGCTGGCCAGGATCGAGGTGGAGGAGGGGCTCGGCACACTCCTGCGGAGGTTTCCCCGACTGCGCCCCGCGGTGCCTCCGGAGGAGATGGAGTTCAGGAAGGGAATCCAGGTGCGGATGCTCGAACACCTTCCGGTGCACTGGTGAACCGCAAAGAGGACAACGGAAGAGAGGAACACGGGAACATGAGCATCGACAACCCGTCTCTGGGAGGCGACCCGTTCGTCATCAGCGGCCCGCTGCCTCGGGACCGCCCGCTGCGTCTGGCCTCCGACCGCTACCCGCCGGCCACGAGTCGGATCGAGGCCGCCGCGGACAAGCTCGCGCGGTGCCACGAGGGGTTGGGCCTGTCCGGGGAACAGGCAGCCGACGCGGCTCTCCTCCTCGCCGAGGTGTGGGGGCCGTCCGCCCGCCGTGCGATCGGTGACCCGCTCTGGTGCTGCTACATCTCCGTCGACGGATCCCCCTTCGAACTCTCCTTGTCCTGGCGGGACGGGACCGTGCAGGTGCGGATCTCGATCGAGGCGCTGGCGGACCCTCCAGAGCCGACCGCCAACCAGGAGTTCGCGTGGGACCTCCTGCGCGGCCTCGCCGGGCGTCCGGGAACACACGTGGAGCACGTCCTCGCGTTGGAGGACCTGTTCCGCTCTTCCTCGCCCCGCGAGCACTACTGGATGGGGCACGGGATCGAATGGCCTCCCGGCGCCGATCCGATGTTCAAGGTCTACCTCGACCCGCACGTCGACGGGCCGGAGCGGGCTCCGGCCGTGGTCGAAGAGGCGATGGAGCGCCTGGGGATGAGGGAGGGGTGGCACGCCACGCTCGCCCACATCGACGGACACGGCGGCCCGGGTCGGATCGGGGCGTTCTCCCTCGATCTGGAGAATCCCGCCAGGGCACGAACCAAGGTCTACCTCCAGTATCCGGACCTGGATGGGGAGGCCATCGACCGGCAGGCCGAGGCCGCCCCGAGCCACGTCCCTGGTACGTTCGCGACCGCCCTGCGCGAGATCCTGGGCCGGGTCGGCCCTCCCTTCGCCAAGCCGCCGGTCACCTGTTTCGCCTTCCGGAAGGGGGAGGACCTGCCGGTGGCCGCCACCCTGTACGTACCGATGGTCCAGCCGTTGGCCCACGACGCCGAGGCCCGCGACCGCGCCGCGGCGTTCATGCGGAGCGTCGGTGCGGACCCGGGCCCGTACACGTCCTTCCTCGACTCCCTCGCGGACCGGCCGCTCAGCGAGACGCGGAACCAGAACTTCATCGCCTACGAGCCCGCACGACCGGGGAAGGGGCCACGCTTCTCCGTCTACTCGGCGCCCGGACTCTACACCTGACAGTTCCGACCGAGAGGAAGGAGACCGGCTCCGTGACCGCTATCAGGCCGGACACGACGAACGGTTCCGAGGAACCCGACGAAGCCGCCCCGGCCACCCCCCTGGCCGGAAGGAACGCCGTGGTGACCGGCGGGTCACGCGGCATCGGACGCGCCATCGCCCTGAGACTGGCCAGGGACGGCAGCGCCGTGGTGATCAGCTACAACAAGGACACGGCCGCGGCCCACGAGGTCGTGGCAGAGATACGCGCCGCAGGAGGGCGAGCCTCGGCCGAACGCGTCGACCTGGAGGTCCTGTCCGACCTCGACCGCCTCTTCGCCGCCGCCGAGGAGTTCGGAGGGGTGGACATTCTGGTCAACAACGCGGGGATCAGCGCCGTCGGCGCCATCGCCGACATCACCGAGGCGGAGTACGACCGGGTCATGGCGGTCAATGCCAAAGCGCCGCTGTTCGCGCTGCGCTGGGCTGCGGGTCGCCTCCGCGAGGGAGGGCGGATCGTCAACATCTCCTCTCTGAACACCGCGATGCCCGAGTCCGGGGCGGCCGCCTACTCAGCGAGCAAAGCGGCGCTGGAGCAGTTCACCAGGGTGGCGGCCCGTGAGTTCGCGGATCGCCGCATCACCGTCAACTCCGTCTCGCCAGGGCCTGTCGAGACCGCCATGCTCACAGACGCGAATCCGCCGGAGGCCCTGGAGCAGGCAGCGGCCGCTACCCCGTTCGGCAGGCTCGGGCAGCCCGCCGACATTGCCGATGCGGTGGCCTTCCTCGCGGGCCCCGACGCGCGCTGGATCACCGGCCAGAACCTGCGCGTGACGGGAGGGCTGCTCTGACCCGAACCGCGCGGACGTCCCTTCGCCGGGGCCATCGGCCGGGTGGCCGAAGGGGGAGACGGGCCGGTACTCCGCCCCCTTAGGAGCTCTGTTCGTAGTCGACGCCCTTAACCCTTGTCCGTCACAGCCAGGGCGCGAAGTACCGAGCCCGCCCGACGGGTTCACTGGCCGGGTCCAGGACCTGGAGCAGGTCACCGCCCGACTCAACCCCGCCGCCGCACATCGGCCGGGAGCGGTGGTGGTCTCAGCCTTGTCCGGGATGGGCGGGGTGGGCAAGACCGCGCTGGTACTCAAGGCCGCCCAGACGGCCTGGGAGAAGGGATGGTTCTGCGCCCACCTGTTCGTGGACCTGCACGGCTACACCCCCCACACCCCACCCGTGGAAGCCCCGGCCGCTCTGGACTCCCTGCTGCGCCAGGCCGGCACGAGACACCGCGGGACGGTCCGGTCGGCCCGGGACCGGCTGTGCGCCGAAACCACCGTTGGGGACCGGAAGGCCGCCGGAGCGAAAACCCCTCACGCCACACCGTCAACATTTCTGGTCGACGGCCGAATGGCCTCGCCGGAGAGGCGCACACGTCCGCGCGGCCGTCGTCCGAGGTCACCCCCGCGGGCCCGGCCGGTACGGCGGTTGCGGCGGTCGCGAGCGGGCGCGGCCCCCGCGCCCGCGAGGTTTCACGGGGGCCGAACGGGATAGCCGGGATAGCACCCGGCCGCGTGCGGCGGCCGAAGAACGAAGGGACACCGACCATGGGCGCATCATCGGGCGCGGCCCGCGCGCTGCTGCTGGGACTGGCCGCGGGTTCGCGGAGCACGCTCGGGGGCGCGCCGCTGTGGCACTCCGCCGGGAAGGGCAAGCGCGCGCTCATGGTGCTGGCCGCGCTCGGGGAGTTCTCCGGGGACAAGCTCCCCGGCATTCCCAGCCGCACCGCCGCGCCGAGCATGACGGCCAGGGTGGTGAGCGCGGGCACCGGCGGCGCCCTCCTGGCCCGGGGAGCGGGCACGTCGCCCGCCTTGGCCGCCGTCCTCGCCGCCGCGGCCGCGCCGGTCGGCACCCTGGCGGGGGTGGGGTGGCGGCGGTACTGGAGCGGTACGGGCCGCCCGGCCTGGATCGGCGGCGTCGTGGAGGACGCCTGCGCGCTCGCCCTGGCGCGCACCGCCTGCCGGGCGCTGCCCGCGGACGGCTCCGCCCGCGGCTGAGGGGCGACCGCTCCGGTCGCGGTCCGCGTGACGCCCGGCCGGTCACGGCGTCCGTTGCGGGTCCCCTTCCTCCCCCGCGCCGAACCGGCCCCAGCGACCGCTCCGGTCACACTCCGTTTACGGTTGGGTCGAATCCGGCATCGGCACCGGTCACACTCCACCCGCCGCGCACCCGGAGACCGGCACGGGGCCGCCACGGCGGGTTTGCTGCGCGGATGGCGCGGTTATGGTCCAGAACACACCGCTGTTCCGGGAACGGGCGGATGGTTCGGAGCGTTGGGTTACCTCTGGGGAGGTTCCGCGAACCCTCTGGACGAACCCTTTCGAACACCACAATCTGAGGACATCTGTGACCGGGCAGCCCACTCCTTCCACGGCCGAGACCGCTTCGGCCCCACCACAAGACGACAAGAGCGCGCGGGCGGGGCGCCTCATCATCCCGCTGCTCCTGGTCTCGGCGTTCGTGGTGATCCTGAACGAGACGATCATGGGCGTGGCGCTGCCCGCGCTCAACCGGGACCTCGGCATCTCCGTCTCCACCGGACAGTGGCTGACCTCGGCCTTCATGCTCGTGATGGCCGTGGTGATCCCTGCCACCGGGTTCCTGCTCCAGCGCTTCCACGTGCGCCAGGTGTTCATCACCGCGATGACGCTGTTCAGCATCGGCACGCTGCTGTGCTTCCTCGCCCCCGGCTTCGGCTTCCTGCTCGTGGGCCGCGTGGTCCAGGCGGCGGGAACGGCGATCATGATGCCGCTGCTCATGACCACCGTGCTGAACCTGGTCCCGTCGGACCGCCGCGGCCGCACCATGGGCAACATCTCCATCGTCATGTCGGTCGCGCCCGCCGTCGGCCCGACCCTGGCGGGCCTCATCCTCAGCGTGCTCGACTGGCGGTGGATGTTCGGGCTCGTCCTGCCCATCGCGATCCTGGGCCTGGTCCTGGGCGCCCTCTTCATCCGCAACGTCACCGAGCCGCGCGCCGCCAGCATCGACGTCCTCTCGCTCCTGGTGTCGGCGCTGGCCTTCGGCGGGCTCGTCTACGGCTTCTCCGGCCTGGGCGAGGGCGAGGCCACCGCCGTGGTCCCGCCCTTCGCCTCGATCGGGGTCGGTGCCGTCGCGCTGGTGCTGTTCGTGTGGCGCCAGCTGCGCCTCCAGCGCCGCGACCGCGCCCTGCTGGACCTGCGGGTGTTCCGCTCCAGGCAGTTCTGCGTCTCGATCGGCCTGGTCGTGATCAGCTTCATGGCCCTGTTCGGCACCCTCATCCTGCTGCCGGTCTACATGCAGAACGTCCTGGGCCACGACACGCTCGTCACCGGCCTGTCCCTGCTGCCCGGCGGCCTGGTCATGGGTCTGCTCGCCCCGGTGGTGGGCCGCCTCTACGACCGCGTCGGCCCGCGCCCCCTGGTCATCCCGGGCTCGGCGCTGGTGTCCCTGGTGCTGTGGGGCATGACCCTGCTCGACGCCCAGACGCCGGTCGGCTTCGTCATCGCCGCCCACGTGACGCTCAGCATCGGCCTCGGCTTCATGTTCACCCCGCTGCTCACCGGCGCGCTGGGGTCGCTGCGGCCCGAGCTGTACTCGCACGGCAGCGCCGTGGTCGGCACCGTGCAGCAGGTCGCGGGCGCGGCCGGTACGGCGATCTTCATCGCGATCATGTCCGCCACGTCGGCGGGCCTGCTCACCGACGGGCTCACCGAGGTCGACGCCCAGGCGGGCGGCGTCCACGCGGCCTTCCTCGTCGGCGCGGTGGTCTCCGTCGTGGCCTTCGCCCTGACCTTCCTCGTGCGGCGCTCGCAGGCCGCCGCCCCGGAGGGCGGCGCTCCCACCCCGGTCCACTAGGGGTCGCCGCGGGGCCCGTGAGGGCCGTGGACACAAGGAGAAGGGGCGTCGGGGGACCGGTCCTAGCGGACCGGCTCCCCGGCGCCCCTCGTCGTTCTCATGCCCCGCGCGCGGACGGTCGCCCCTCCCGGCTACGGCCTCCGGGGCCGCGCCGCGGGTCAGTCGACGGCCAGGACCCGTTCGAAGGGGCGCTCACCGGCCTGGGAGGAGGCCACGGGGTGGTACGCCGCCGTGTTGACGTGGGTCTCGGTGACCTCGACACCGGTCACCCGCGCGCCCGCCGCCCGTTCCCCGCTGTCGAGCAGGGCCTGGGCGACCCGGCCCAGCATCACGGCGACGGCCTCGACCGTCGGATAGGGCAGGTCGCGGGCGTAGCGCTCGGTGTCGCCGGGCGAGGCCGCCCCGAACCGGTAGACCTTGCTGCCGTGCTCCGCCAGGACCGCGGCCAGCGGGTCCCCGGCGCCGAGCATGGCCCCGTGGTCGAGGTGGGTGTCGACGAAGGCGCGCAGCGCCTTCTTGAAGGCGCCGAACTCCACGACGGTGCCGTCCTCGCTCAGGGCGGGGGCGCTCACGCTGACCTCGGCCCACCAGGAGTGGCCGTGCAGGTTCATGCACTTGCCGCTCAGGTGGGGCAGCCGGTGCGCCGTCTCGAAGTTGTGCCGGACTCGGATCCGGTGGGTCATCGAAGCTCTCCTTCGCGTACGCGGTCGGGTCGGGTGCCCCGGCGTCCGAGAGGGCGTGGCGCCGGGCCGGGCGTCTGAAGCGCCGGCCGCACCGCACGGAGCCGCCCGGGCGGCGGGTCCAGCTCCAGCCGAGTGGGGCCGACGGCACGGCGGGCGGCTCGGGCACGGCGGAGCGAGGCCGGGATCGACGGCGGCCCGAAAGGCGGTGGGCGGGCCATTCCCATGACACGTACGCTCGTGCCGTCTCGGTTCGGTCCTTCGCACCGGCGACTGACACGATGACATCCCCTTGTCGCTCCCAGGAAAACCATAGTTGATTATTCGGCTTCGCAGGAGGGGCGTTGGGGATCGGTTTTCCGCTGGGGCCCGCACCCGTCCTCTTCGAATATCACCATGTCAGGAAAAAGGGTGTGAAAGGCAATTCGGGAGAAAAGTGCGGTTTTGTGTGGTGGGGTCCACGTGGCTCCGCGGTCGCCCTGTGGGCGTGTAACGCGAGGTCAGGAATGTATCCTGCCGTGCGTCGGCGGAGGCGCCCGGGTCGCGCTCCACCGGCGGTACGGTGGCGCCGCAGGGTGTGTTCCCTTCGCGGAGAAGGGGATGGGGGCGCTGTTTCGTCGGTTTTCGCAAGGGGCGCAACCCCCCGTTGTGGTCGCGCAGAAACGTCGAAGCGGCCTCGGTCGGGGCCGTGTCCCCGGGGCCGGCCGTCCTCGGGAGGCGGCTGTGTGCGCCGGCGGGAAACCGGGTGTGCCGGTGCGCGTTTCACGGGGTCATGCCGGATGGCGTTACATGATACGTAAAACACCGTTTTATGCCCTGTTTGTGTGGCGATTCGAGAATTCCGTGTCGGGCTGGCGTCGGGTGTCTTTCGTTTTCTCTGGAGGGGTGGATATTATTTCCATGGGAACGTACTCTGGTGGCGTCTTCGCGATTTCGCTGTAATGTTCCCGGGGCGAGCCTTTCGCGGGTGAATTCCGGGAAGACCAGAGGTTCCGTTGTTCATGAGAGTGGCTTCGTCCGCCCGGCGGGAGCCGACACGGTCCGCATAGGCGCCCGGAGGACACGGGCTCCGGCGGACGGGAAAACGTCGACGCGTACCGAGTCCCGAGCGTCCCCCTCGACCCCCGCGCGGTGCGGCACCGCCCACACACCGACCGCGGCGGCCGACACGCCAGGCCGGGACGAGCACCGCCGCGCCCGCCTCCGGGCGGGAGCCCGCCCCGAGACACCGACCCCACACGGAGCGCGCCAGGGCTCCCCGGCGTCGGCGGACCCCGCTCGTCCCCTCATCACGACCACGAGAGGTGAGTCAGACATGGCAGAGGCACGAACCCGAGCACCGCTACCCGACAACGCGTCCGAGGGGCCTGGGGACCCTTCACGGCTGACCCTGGACCAGCTCCTGGAGCATGACGCCCTGGGGCCCGCGGACCGCCTGCCCACGCGGTACCGGGGGCCGCGAAGCGTGACCGGCGACGGATGGATGGGATTCGCGACCCGGCTGGAGCGCGGCGAGGAACTCGCCCTCATACGGAGCCTCACCGCGGCCAACCGCCGCGTGCTCGACGTCGGTGGCGGGATCGGGGAGATGGCGCGCACCGTCGCGGCGAGAACGGGCTCCTGCACGGCCATCGAGCCCCACCCCCAGCTGGTGGATGCGATCCGCGACGAGACCACCCGCGGCGTGGTGGACGTCCACCCCGGAACCGCCGAGGAGATCCCCTTCCCCGACGGCTCGTTCGACGCCGTCTACAGCGCCTGGGTCCTTCAGTACGTCAACGACGTCGAGCGGGCCGTCGCGGAGATGGTCCGGGTCTGCGACCGGAGCGACCCGGAGTCCAAGATCGTGCTGTTCGCCGCCGGATCGGACAACGAGCTCATGAGGCTGGTCAACGAGGTCTGCGTGCCGATCGCCGAGGAGCCCTACGACCATCACGGTTACCTGTTGTCACAGGCCGCGCGTGCGCTCGCCGCCCGGGGCTTCGACGACTTCTCCCTGCACCGTGCCGAGTCCTCGATCCGGTTCGACGGGGAGGAACCGGCCGAGCGGGCCGCGATCGCGGCGGCCGTCCTGACCGGGTTCTGGTATGAGCGGCACCCGAGGGCCGAGGAGATCAGGAGCTCGCTGGAGTCCGCCCTGGCCCGCCACTTCGCCCTCAGGCCCCACGCGATCGGCGACCAGGCAGCGGTCCTGGTCGCCCGACCGGGATCCCGACCCCGGTGACCGGGTCGTCGCGGCACGTCCGCCGACGGACGGCCGCCCAGGGCGGTCGGACCGTCTCCGAGCCCAGTTCCCCCGGAACGCGAGGATGAGGATGCCCGAGCCCCGGACGCGGCGCGGCGGGATCGTGGGCAGGACCGAACCGCTCACGAGGCTGCTGTCGGCCCGTCAACACAGCCGTCGTACGGGGCTCACCTGTCACGTGGTGACGGGAGAGCCCGGGGTGGGGCGGACCACCCTGCTCTCCCTGGTGTGCCGCCCCACACCGTCCCGCGCCGGTCCCGCGGTGCACATCGCGTGCTCCCGGCACGTGAACCGCCTGGTCACCGCGCTCACGGACGCCCTGGCCCCGGCCGCCGACGAACACCCCGCCGAGGAGGGGGAGGAGGCTACCACCGCGTCCCCGTGCGCCCGCGCCGGGACCGCACACGCCCGGGGAGCGGGAGGCGGACCGGCCGGCCCCCGGGAGCTGGTGGAGGTGCTGACCCGGGACGCCCCCCTGGTGATCGCGCTGGACGACGTCGACCAGGCGGGGCCCGAGTCCCTGGTCCGGTTGCGGGGCGTCCTGCGGGACGTCGCCCACCTTCCCGTGACGCTCGTCGCCTCGATCCGGAGCGGAGAACCGGCCGCGGCGCCGACCGAACTCGCCGACCTGCTGTCCGGCGCCCGCACCATCACCCTGCGCGGGCTGTCGGAGAAGGAGACCGGCGCGCTGATGCACGAGCGGCTGGGCCGCCGGCTCGACGCGGACCTCGTCACGGCGTCCCACGAGACCACCGCCGGCAACCCGTTCCTGACGCGGGCCCTGTGCGACTGGATCCGGGCCCGCCAGTCCCCGGTGCGCTCACCGGCCGAGCTGCGAAGCGCCGCGCTCCCCTCCGTGGCCGACGCGATGATCGGCCGGGCGAACCGCTTCGACCCGCGGGCCCGGGCGGTCGCCGAGGCGGTCGTCGTCGCGTCGGCCTCCGGTGAGGCCGCCCCCGCTCTGGTCGCGCACCTCAGCGGAACCCGGCTCGCGGAAACACTCGCCGCGCTCGACCTCCTGGCTCGGATGCGCCTGGTCACCGACGACCACGCGGTGACGCTGCGCCACCCGTCGCTCCACACCGCGCTGCTCGCCTCCATGACCGTGATGAGCCGCAACGCGGCGCACCTGGCCGCCGCAGCCTTCCTGCGCCGCAGACCCGGCGCGGAGCGGCGGGTGGCCCGTCACCTCGCGGAGTCGACGGTGCCCCTGGACGCCCCGTGGTCGTCCACCGCCCTGATCACGGCCGCACGGCTCCCCGACACGACCGCGCGGGACCGCGTGCGCTACCTGGAGCAGGCCGTCCAGGCCGGGGGGACGGGCGCGTGGCCCGGTGTCGCCCCCGAACTGGCGGCCGCCCGGATCGCACTCGACCGACAGGGCGGCCTGCGCGCCACGGTGGAGGCGCTCGGTCGCACCACCGACGTCGCGGTCCGTCGCCGTCTGCTCGGCCTGATCGGCGCGACGCTCTGCGAGGGCGAACGCGGCGACGACGCGTCCGCCGTCCTGCGGACGGTGCGGGAGGCCGTCGCCGGAACGGAGCGGGAGGACTGGCCGCGGACCTTCCTCACCCACGGCCGGTCCCTGACGCCCGAGCCGACGGCCGCCCGTCCGGTCGAAGGGGCTCCCGTCCCCGACGACGTGCCTCGCCCTCCCGCCGTCACGGCCATCGACGCCTTCTCCTCCTACCTCCTGGGCGGGCCGCCGTCGGTCGCGCTCGCGGACGTGAGGCAGGCCCTGGACCACGACCTCGACGACCTCCTGCTCCAACCGCCCGCCCTGCCCGCCGCCCTGTCGGTGCTGGTCGGTTGTGGTCTCCAGGCGGAGGCGTCCACGCGTCGGCGCTCGCTCGTCGCCGATCCGGACCGGCTGCCCCGCTGGGTGGGCACGGCGGTCCGGCTCACCGAGGCGACGGGATCCTACGCCGCGGGCGACCTGTCCGCGGCCCGGCACACGCTCACGAAGCAGCTCTCGGAACTGCCCGCCCGCGGTGGTCACGGCTACAGCGGTCTCCGGACCCGCCTGGTCGGCCTCCTGGCCAACGTCCACCTGGACCTGGGCGACCCGGACGCGGCGGAGGCGCTGTTGCGCCGACACCACCACGACGGCCACCCGCCGACCGCGTGGTACGACGCCGACGTGCCACTCGCCCGAGCGCGGCTGAGGATCAAGGCGGGCGCCCTGTCCCACGGCGTCGAGGACCTGTTGGAGGTCATCCGACGCCGCGACGCGGCGGGGGTCCGGGGGCCGGGCACGCTCTGCTGGCGGAGCGAGGGCGCCCTCCTCCTGGCCAGGGCGGGCGCCCGTGACGAGGCGGTGCGCGACGCCCGCCGACAGGTGGAGTTCGCGGAGGCGACCGGTTCGCCGCAGGAGCAGGCCCGCGCGCTGCGGGTGTGGGGCGCGCTCGCCGAGGAGCCCGCTTCGGCGGAGGCGCTGAGCGCGGCGGTCGACCTGCTCCAGGGCACCGGACACGACCTCGAAACCGCACGGACCACGGCGGAGCTGGGCACGGTGCTGGCGCGGACGGGCCGCCACGGGGAGGCCGTGGCGGCCCTGAGCCGTGCGGCCGGCCTGGCCGCCGGCCAGGGCGCGCGTGACCTCGCCGACCGGGTACGGGTCCAGCTGGTGGCCTTGGACGCGTGTCGTGCCTCACACGACGTCTCCGTGCGGGGCATTCTCGCACTGACCCCGCGCGAACGGCAGATCCTCATCGACGCGCTGCTGGGCCAGGCCAACAAGACGATCGCCGGACGTCGGCACATCACCCGCCGCACGGTGGAGCTGCACCTGTCGAGCGCCTACCGCAAGCTGGGCATCTCCGGGAGGGGAGAGTTCGGCAAGATCCTCGGCAGCCCCGGAAGGTGGGAGATCCTCGTCGGCGGGGAGTGAGCCGGAGCCTGGGACTGCGGTGGGACGCGCGAACACTTCGGTCGCGGTCCGTGATGCCACACCGACGTGCGCGCCCGAGAGTGGAACCACCGGACGGGCGCCCCGGGCGGGGGACCACCCGGCTGCCGGATCGCCCCCATGTGTGGACGGAGACGCCGATGCGAGGACAGGACACACCGCGAGACGAGATCGGGGGGGACCCCTTCACCGTGGTCGTGGTGTTCTCCGGCGGGATGGACTCCACGACACTGCTCGCCCACTTCGCCGCGTTGCGGTTCCGACTGGTCGCGGTGACGGTGGAGTACGGGCAGCGGCACGGGAAGGAGGTCGACGCCGCCCGGGCCGTCGCCCGCCACTACGGCGCGGAACACCACATCCTGGGCATCGCGGGGTTCGGGCCCCTGCTCAGGGGCTCGGCCCTCACCGACGCCCGGGTGGACGTGCCCGACGGGCACTACGCGGAGGAGTCCATGCGCGACACCGTCGTCCCGAACCGGAACGCCGTGCTGGCCAACCTCGCGGCTTCGGTGGCGGTGGCCAGACGGGCGGGCACCGTGGCCCTGGGCATGCACTCCGGCGATCACTTCGTGTATCCGGACTGCCGTCCCGCCTTCGTCGACGCGCTGCGCCACCTGGTGGGGGTGGCCAACGAGGGGTTCGCCGCGCCGCGCGTCGAGGCCCCCTTCATGGCATGGTCCAAGGCCGACATCGCGCGGCACGGCGTGCGCCTCGGAGCGCCCCTGGAACACAGCTGGTCCTGCTACAAGGGAGGCGACATCCACTGCGGTACGTGCGGGACCTGTTACGAGCGCCGCGAGGCCTTCCAGGAGGCCGGCCTCCCCGACCCCACCGAGTACCTCGACGGCGTCACACGCTTCTCGGCACCCTGATCCCGGATCTCTCGGTGACCACCGTGATGCGCTCCGTGCGCGCCTGGGCGAACCTGGGAGCAAGGGGGCCAACCGATTGACCCCGGACATCCCGAAACAGTCCGCTCCCTCGACGAGTCACCGCATCGACCGTCCCGACCCCGCCCGTCGGCCCCACCGCCCGCACGACCACGGGTGCGTCGCGGAACCGGCGCCCTCCCGCCGCAGGCGGGCTCTCGGCGGGGCGGGGCGTCGGTCGCGAGCGGGGCTGCGGGATGCGACGCGAAAGGAGGTGAGGCCGTGGGAACGCCGAGTCTTGTAGTGAACGAGATATTCGGTCCTACTTGAACCATCCAGGGAGAAGGGCCTTCACTCGGGCGCCGTTGCGCCTTCGTACGGCTGGGCGGGTGCAACCTCTCCTGCCGTTGGTGCGACACCCCCTACACCTGGGACTGGACCGGTCTGGGGGACGGCAAGGTCGCCTACGACCCCAAGAAGGAGCTGAGAGCGGTCCCCTACCCGCAGGTCCGTGACCGCCTGGTCGCCTACGGGGTCCCCCTGATCGTCGTGTCCGGCGGTGAACCGCTGAACCAACAGGCCAGGCTCCTTCCGCTGGTGCGGGACCTGCGGGACTCGGGTCACGACATCGAGGTCGAGACCAATGGGACGGTCATCCCCGAACCCCGTCTGGCGGAGTCGGTCAGGTTCAACGTGTCACCGAAACTGGCCCACTCGGGGGACCCGGAGGACAGGCGCATCGTCGGACCGGCTCTGGCGGCCCTCGCCGCGGTGCCGGGAACCGCCTTCAAGTTCGTCTGCCGTACCGAGGCCGACCTCGACGAGGTCGGGACGCTCGTCGAACGGTACGGCATCGGTCCGGTCTGGGTGATGCCGGAAGGGCGGACCCGGGCGGCACTGGACAGGTCCCTCGTCCGGTTGCGGGATCCCGTCATGGCCCGCGGTTGGAATCTGACCACCAGACTGCACATCATGCTGTGGGGCGATCGGAGAGGCGTATGACGCTGGCAGACCTACCTCGTGACTCCACCGTGCGCGATCCGCTGGAGGACGTGGCACGGCGGCTCCTCATCGAGATCGGTGAGGACCCGGACCGCAGTGGGCTGCGGGACACCCCGCAGCGCTTCGCCCGATGGTGGAGGGAGTTCAGCGACTACCAGGCCGGCCGGGTCGAGACCAGTTTCCCGCTGCACACCGACGGACAGATCGTCATGGTCTCCGACGTCACCGTGTGGTCGCTGTGCGAACACCACCTCCTGCCCTTCTCCTGCGTGCTCACCATCGCCTACAGGCCGGACGAACGCGTGCTGGGGCTGTCCAAGTTCGCCCGGATCGCCCACCGCCACGCGCACCGGCTCCAGGTCCAGGAACGCCTGGTGCGCGACATCGCCGAGGAGGTCTCCAAGGTGGCCCACACGAACGACGTCGCCGTCATCGGTCGCGGCGAGCACCTGTGCATGTCCATGCGGGGCATCCGGACCCCGGCCCTCATGACCTGCTCGGCCTTCGACGGGATCTTCCGCGACTACGGTCCGCCGCGCGACGAGTTGGTCAGGATCGCCTTGTCCGGGAACTGACCGCCGCGTACGCCCCTCCGTTCGGCCGGAGCGGTGCCGGGAGAGCCCCCGGGCGCACGGTCGCCGCACCGCGCCACCGTACGAGGTCCCACCCGCTTCCTCGACGGCTACCTGGTCTCGTACCCCGCCCGGGTAGCGCTGCCGGGAGCGGGGCGCCGGGGAGCCGGTCCGTGAGGACCGGTCCCCGGCGCCCCCTGCCGGCTTCGTGCCCTCTCCGCCCGGACGGACTGCCGCCCCTCCCGGCTACGGCCTCCGGGGCCGCGCCGCCTCGGCCGCCAGCGTGCCCAGCAGGGACAGCGACTGCGCGCTGACCGAACCCGGCTCGGCGTGGTAGACCACCAGCTCCTGGCCCGGCGCCGACCGCACGTCGAAGGCGTGCAGGCTCAGCTCCAGCGGGCCCACCTCCGGGTGGGCGAAGCGCTTGGTCTCCAGCCTCTTGCCCCGCACGCCGTTGCGCCGCCACAGCCGGGCGAAGTCGGGGCTCTCCGCCTGCATCTCCTCGACGACCTCGCGGACGCGGGGGTGGTCGGGCCAGGCGCCCTCGGCCAGGCGCAGGCCGTCCACCGTGTTCGCGGCGACGGCCTGCCAGTCGGGGTAGAACGCGCGGGAGGCGGGGTCCAGGAACACCGTCCTCACCAGGTTCCGTGAGAAGGGGAAGCCCCGGAAGAGCTGTTCGGCCAGGGGGTTGCAGGCCAGCACGTCGTAGGCGCGGCCCAGGACCAGCGCCGGGGTGTCGTGCCAGGCGTCCATGAGGCCGAGCAGAGAGGGGTCGGCGCGCTCGGCGGGGGCGGGCGCCTCCGGTCTCGGAACCAGCCCGGCGAGCCGGTACAGGTGCAGGCGGCCGTCGCCGTCCAGGTGCAGGGCCTGTCCGAGCGCGTCCAGGATCTGTGGTGAGGGGTGGGTCTCGCGGCCCTGTTCCAGCCGCGTGTAGTAGTCGGCGCTCATTCCGGCCAGCAGCGCCACCTCCTCGCGTCGCAGTCCGGCGACGCGGCGGTGTCCGTGGACGGGCAGGCCCACCGCGCGCGGTGTGAGCCGCGCGCGTGCGCTCCGGAGGAAGTCGCCGAGCGAAGGGGAGTCCATGCGACCAGGGTAGGGCTCCGCGGCCCGGTGTTCCTGGGTGCGCTCCACCCAGGAACGGCGCGGTCTTCCTGGCCCGCGGCGACCCGCCCAGACTGGGACGCGTCCGGTCAACCGAGGGAGAGGACGGCCATGAACGACCAGGCCGAGGCCATGAGCGACCAGGCGCGGGAGACGGCCCGCAAGGTGATCGTGGTGACGGGGGCCAGCAGCGGGATCGGCGAGGCCGCGGCGCTGCGCCTGGCCGCCGAGGGGCACCACGTGGTGCTCGGGGCCAGGCGTGAGGAGCGCCTGCGCGCACTCGTCCAGCGGATCCGCGACTCCGGCGGCAGCGCCGAGCACCGCGGCCTCGACGTCACCGACCCCGACAGCGTGCGGGAGGCGCTCGACGCCACCGTGCGCGAGCGGGGGCGCGTGGACGCCCTCGTCAACAACGCCGGGGTCATGCCGCTGTCCCGGATGGACGCGCTGCTGGTGGAGGAGTGGCACCGGATGGTCGACGTCAACGTCAAGGGGCTGCTGCACGGTGTGGCCGCGGCGCTCCCGCACTTCCAGCGCCAGGGCTCGGGGCACTTCGTGACCGTCGCCTCGATCGGCGCGCACGAGGTCGTGCCCACGTCGGCGGTGTACTCGGGGACCAAGTTCGCCGCGTGGGCCATCACCGAGGGGCTGCGGCTCGAACTCGACCCGGGCATCAGGGTGACCACGGTCTCCCCGGGCGTGGTCGAGAGCGAGCTGGCGGACCACATCACCGACCCGGGAGCGCGGGAGGCGATGCGCACCTACCGCCGCAACGCGCTGCCCGCCGACGCGATCGCCCGGGCGATCGCGTTCGCCCTCGACCAGCCCGCGGACGTGGACGTCAACGAGATCATCGTCCGACCCGCCGCCCAGCGCTGAGCCGGGGTCCGGGGCGGACAGGCGCTCCAGCGGGGCCCTGCCGGGGACGGGCACTACCGCGGACGGGGTGGAACGGGGCCGGACGCGGGCGGGGTGCTAGCGCGAACGCGGCCTCGCGGGGCCCTCGGTCCGGGCGGGGCCGCGTCCGTCGCCCCCGTCCCGTCCAGCGGACGGGGCCCGCACGTCACCGACGTGGTCCTGCACCCACTCCACCATCGGCAGCAGCAGGTCGGTGACCTCGCGGCCGTCACCGGTGAGGCGGTACTCCACGTGAGGCGGCACCACCGGCCTGGCCTCGCGCAACACCAGTCCGTCGGCCTCGAAGGTGCGCAGGGTCTGGGCGAGCATCTTCTCGCTGATCCCGCCGATCGCGCGCAGCAGCTCGCTCCAGCGCAGCGGCCCGTGCGACAGGGAGACCAGCACGAGGACCCCCCACTTGCTGGTGATACCGGCCAACAACCGCCGGGAGGGGCAGTCGGCGGACAGGACCTGCCCGCGCGGAGGGGGCGGGGAACCGGACGGCACGCTCATGGAACCCAACTTACCAAAAGGTGGGCACCCGACTTTTGGAATGTGCCGGTGAGCGGGTGGGTTGGGACGCCTGGACGGCCGGAACGCCCGGCCGCAACGAAGGGAAGCACCCATGTCCGTCGTCATCACCGGTGCCACCGGCCACCTCGGCCGCCTCGTCGTCGAGGACCTCCTCGACCGGGGCGTTCCGGCGGGGCGGATCACCGCCACCGCGCGCGACACCGCCCGGCTGGCCGACCTCGCCGGACGGGGCGTGCGCACCGTCCACGCGGACTTCGACGAGCCCGCCTCGTGGGGGGAGGCCCTCAAGGGAGCCGACACCCTCCTGCTGGTCTCGGGCACCGCGATCGGTGAGCGGGTGCGTCAGCACGGCGCCGTGATCGATGCCGCCGCGGAGGCAGGGGTCGGGCACATCGTCTACACCAGCGCGCCCAGGGCCACCGACACCACGCTGGTCCTGGCCCCCGAGCACAAGGCCACTGAGGAACTCGTCACCGCCTCCGGGCTGGCGTACACGATCCTGCGCAACGGCTGGTACAACGAGAACTTCGCGCAGCAGCTGGACCAGGCCCGCGCCACCGGCGCCTTCGTCGGCAGCGCGGGCCGGGGCCGTACCGCCAGCGCCTCGCGCCGCGACCTGGCCGAGGCCGCCTCCGCCGTGCTGCGCGACCCGGCGGCGCACGCGGGCGCCGTGTACGAGCTCTCCGGCGACACCGCGTGGACCTACGACGACCTCGCCGCGACCCTGGGCGAACTGCTCGGCCGCGAGGTCGTCTACCGCGACCTGACCACCGAGGAGCACGTGGCGGCCCTGACCGGGGCCGGACTGGACGAGGGCACCGCGCGCTTCGTGGCCGCGCTGGACACCAACACGCGCGACGGCGAGCTGTCCGCCATCACCGGAGAGCTGTCCCGGCTCATCGGCCGACCGACCACCCCGGTCGGTGAGACCCTGCGCGCTCTGCTCTGATCCGCGCCCCGTCCTCCCCGCTCGGGGGAGGGCGGGTCCAGCGAGCCGCCGGAGCCGCCGCCTCTCAGCCGGAGTCCGTGCCCGAGGGGGCCGGGGTCAGCGGCGGCCCGGCGGACGGGGCAGCCTACCCGCGACCCGCCCCGTAGACGCTCAGGTGCGTGTACGCCAGTGAGAACAGCGGTGTGGGCACGCCGAGCTCTCTGCCCCGGGAGACCAGGTCGCCGACGATGTGGTCGGCCTCCACCGGGTTGCCGCGGGTCAGGTCCCAGTACATGGAGGTCGTGGTCGAGGAGGTGGTGTCGGCGATGATCGCGTCGGCCCTCTTCCGGGCCGCCTCGCCCGGCGGATGGCCGGAGGCGGTGGCCACGGCGATGGCCTCGGCGAACACCGCCGCGGTGAACTCCTGGCCGCCGGGCGCGCTGTTGACCCGGCCGATGGGGCCGCGCATCAGACAGGTGCACGCGCCCAGGGTCGCCAGGAACACCCACTTGTCCCACAGTTCCTGGCGGATGTCGGCGGCGGAGGTGGCGGTGTGGTCCCCGGTGTCCAGCGCGGCGTGCACGTCCTGCGGTGCGACGACGGGGTGTTCGCCCAGCGGCCCGTAGATCAGCTCGCCCATGGTGCCGACCTGGACGATCTCCCCCCGTTCGCCCAGACGCGTCATCACCATGGCCACGCCGCCGTAGACCCGGTCGGCGCCGAAGCGCTCGACCAGGGCGTCGATGTGGCGCATGCCGTTGAGGAAGGGCAGCACCGCGGTCCGCGGGCCTACGGCGGGGGACAGGTCCTTGAGGGCGTCGTCGAACCCGTACGACTTGACGGCCACGATCACCAGGTCGTAGTCGGGGCCCACCCGGTCGGCGGTGACCGCTCGGACAGGGAGCGCCTCCACACGTCCTCGCACGTCGCGCACGCGCAGACCGTGCTCGCCCAGGAGCGCGGCGCGTGCGGGGCGGACGAGGAAGTCCACGTCCCGGCCCGCCCGGACCAGGTGCGCTCCGAAGTAGCCGCCGACCGCTCCGGCTCCCACGACAAGAATCCTCATGCTGCTCCCGCCCGGTGGTTGCACGACAACGGACAACGTAGGGCCATGGGATCTCGCCTGGCAAGGGCGCGGCCGCGTGCGCGCACCGCCCCGTCCTCCCGCGGGGGGAGGGTCGGGCCCCCGGCGCCGCCGCACTCTCGTAAAGCCTGCTCCATGCTTGTGGAACCCCGGTTTTCGCAGCTCGGAGGTGAGGGCAATCGGGTCGTGGCCCGTGCGCCCCGTTCAGTGGGTGAGCACGGCGCGACCCGGGGTGAAGCCCCGTCCGCACGAGGAGGAGGAAACGGTTCCCATGGCTTACGTGACCACCCGCGACGGCGTCGAGATCTTCTACAAGGACTGGGGGAGCGGCCGACCGGTCGTGTTCATCCACGGCTGGCCGCTCAACGCCGACGCGTGGGAGGACCAGATGAAGTGGGTGGCCGACAACGGCTTCCGCGGCCTCGCCCACGACCGCCGCGGCCACGGTCGCTCCGGCCAGCCCTGGAGCGGCTACGACTTCGACACCTTCGCCGACGACCTCAACGACCTCATGAACCACCTGGACCTCCAGGACGTCACGCTGGTGGCCCACTCCATGGGCGGCGGCGAGCTCGCCCGCTACATCGGGCGCCACGGCACCCGGCGCGTGCGCCAGGCCGTCCTGCTGTCCGCGGTCCCGCCGATCATGGTCAGGTCCGACACCAATCCCGAGGGGGTGCCCGAGGAGGTCCTCACCGGGATCAAGGACGGCATCATCAGGGAGCGCTCGCAGTTCTGGAGGGAGACCGCGGAGGGCTTCTTCGGCGCCAACCGCCCCGGCAACAAGGTCACGCAGGGCAACAAGGACGCCTTCTGGTTCATGGCCATGCACCAGTCCATCGAGGCCGGTGTGCGCTGCGTGGACGCCTTCGGCTACACCGACTTCACCGATGACCTGCGCCGCTTCGACGTCCCGACCCTGGTGGTGCACGGCGACGACGACCAGGTCGTGCCGATCGACGCCACCGGCCGCAAGTCGGCGCGGATCATCCCGGACGCCACCCTGAAGGTCTACGAGGGCGGCTCCCACGGCATCGCCCTCGTGCCGGGCGACAAGGAGAGGTTCAACCAGGACCTGCTGGAGTTTCTCAAGAGCTGACCCGCTGCGGCGGGCGGGACCGCGCGGGCGCGGCGGGGCCCGCCCGCCGAAGCGGACGTCGGACGCGGCCGTGCGGAGCGGGAGAACGCGGTCTCCGGACAGGGCGGGAGGGGGAACGCGCTGCCGGACCGCGAGGGGGCGCGGGCACCCTCCGAGGGCCTGTTTCCTCCGCCGGGTGTTGCCAGTGCGGCCCGTGCGCCACAGGATGGGTCCTGCCGACGGCTCCAGGGGCCGTACCGACGGGCGGGAGGCAGGACATGACCGGTTCGACGACATCCAGCACCGTGGACGACATCCTCCGGCGCAGCGCGGCGCGCACCCCCGGGCGTACCGCGCTGGTCTTCGGCGGGCGCTCCTGGACCTACGCCGACCTGGACGCCGCGGTCACCCGCGCCGCCGCACGCCTGCTCGGCCTCGGCGCCGTCCGGGGCGACCGGGTCGCGGCCTACGGCAGGAACTCCGACGCCTACCTCATCGGGTTCCTGGCCTGCGCCCGGGCGGGGCTAGTCCACGTGCCGGTCAACTTCGCCCTCCAGGGGGAGGAGCTGGCCTACCTGCTGGAGCAGTCCGGCAGCACCATCGTCCTGACCGACCCCGCCCTGCGCCCGGCCGTGGACGCGCTGCGCGACGGGACCGGCGTGGAACAGGTGCTGGAGCTGCGCGAGGGCCCCGGTTCGCTGCTCGCCGACAGCCTGGAGGGGCCGGTGCCCGAACTGGACGCCGGTGTCCGCGACACCGACCTGGTGCAGCTGCTGTACACCTCCGGCACCACCTCCCGCCCCAAGGGCGCGATGATGACCCACCGGGCGCTCGTCCACGAGTACCTGTCCTGCGTGGTGGGCCTGGACCTGTCCGCCGACGACGAGCCCCTGCACGCCATGCCCCTGTACCACAGCGCGCAGATGCACGTCTTCCTCATGCCGTGGCTGGCGGTCGGGGCGCGCAACACCCTGGCGGAGGCGCCCGACCCCGCCGACCTGCTGGAGCGGATCGAGACGGCCGGACACCGGGCCTTCTTCGCCGCGCCCACGCTGTGGGTGGCGATGGCGGGCCACCCCGACTTCGCCCGGCGCGACCTGACGAGCCTGCGCAAGGCCTACTACGGGGCATCTCAATGTCTGAGTCAACCTCGCCAGGATGAGGGATCAGGTTCCCCGTCTCACCCCACGGGGAACCTGCCCAGGCGCGCGTTGAACAGGGCTGGTCAGGCGGGGATCACCTTGAACTCGAAGCGCTTCCTGGCTTCGGGGTCTTCACTCACCATCTCCTCAACGTCCACCTCGAGGATCTCCGCCGTCCTGGCCTGTTTCCAGTCGGCGGTCTTGACGTACTGGTCGCCGCCGGGCGAGTAGAGGAACTGGTCGCTCTGGTGCTTGAACAGCCCGAATCCGTTGGCTGTCGGAATGGTGTGCCAGAGGGAAGCAGGCTCGTACTTGTCGAGGTAGATGCCGTTCTCGGCCCACGTCCAGTAGACGTGTTCCCCATAGTTGCTCCACGAGGACCGGATCACGTATCCGCCGCCGTCGTTGGCCTCGAAGACGACCGACGCGCCGTGGTCGCCTTCGCCAGCGCGTGTGATGACCCAGTCCCAGCTGGTGTGCACCCGGACAGTGAGCCCTCGGTCCTGGTGGACGTTGACCAGGTGGTAGTGCTTGCCCGGGGTGATGCCGTCAGTAGCCACGATACCCTTTCAGGAGCGACGGATAGTGATGATGACACTACACATGGCGTTCACGCGGCGTGGGTGTTTCCACCATCGGACGATCCGTTGCCGTCCTGCTCACCAGATCAAGCCGCCCCTGGAACCGGGTGAGCGTAGGGGCGCCCGTCCCGCAGCATCGCCCACAACACGTTGATCCGCTGCCTGGCCAGGCACAACACCGCCTGAGGATGAATCATCCCCTCGGCTCGCTTGCGCCGGTAGTACTCCTGCGAGGCTCCCGGCCTGAGCAACGCCGACTGCGCCGAGAGGTAGAACAGGCGGCACAGCCTGCGGCTGTAGTGCCGGGGTCTGCGGTTGTTGTTCGTCCGCTTGCCTGAGTCCCGTGCCACCGGGGCGATGCCCGCGTGCGAGGCCAGGTGCCCGGCGTCCCGGTACGCCGACAGGTCCCCGGCCAGGGCGATGAACTCCGCGGTCAGCAACGGCCCCATCCCCGGCATGGACTGGATGATCGCGCCGCGCTCGTCCTGGCCCAGGACATCGGCGATCTCCCGGTCGATTCTCTTGATCCGCTCGTCCAGGTCCAGGATCTGCCGGGCCAGATCAGAGGCGAGCGCGGCGGCCCGCTTCTCACCCGGCAGCGACGTGGTCTGGGACTTGGCGGCCTCGACCGCCTTGTGAGCGAAGTAGGAGGCGTTGCGGATATCGCGCTTGGCCAACCACGCCGTCAGCCGCCCCACGCCCATACGGCGCAGAGCGGAGGGGGTGCAGTACCCGCTCACCAACACCAGACCGGGGCGCTTGCGGAACTCGAAGGAGCGCTCCAGAGCGGGGCAGATCCCCACCAGGAGTTCGCGCAGCCGGTTGATCATCTTCACCCGGTCGCCGGTCATGTTGGCCCGGTAGGAGGTGAGCAGGGCCAGCTCGCCCACCAGGTCCGGGGCCAGCTCCAGGGCACGGAAGTCGGACCGCATCCGGGCGGTCTCGGCGATGGTCTGGGCGTCCTTGGCGTCGGTCTTGTGGTCGCCGGCGAAGGCTCCGGACATGCGGTTGACCGTCCGTCCGGGGATGTAGACCACCTCCTGGTCGTGCCCGAGCAGCAGGGCCAGGAGCAGCGCGGAGGGTCGGCTGGAGATGTCCACCGCCCACCGCACCTCATCGGCCAGGCCGCACACGTCGGCGATCAGGTCGAGGATCTCGGCCTCGTCGTTGACCACCTTGCGCGAGAGCAGCCGGGAGCCCTCAGCATCGATGGCTACTGCCCAGTGGTGGCCCTTGCCTGCGTCGATGCCGACCCAGATCCGCTGATGAGTGCTCAACCTGTTCACCTGCTCCACACACGAGGGTTCACTTCGTGGTCCGTGGAGCACTTCACCGTCAAAGCCTTAACGAAGCGATGGGTCGCAGCTCTCAATCAGAGGTTGAAGTGTCCAGGGGATCGGGCGGCCATGCCCCGCGAGCCATGGACGGCACTTTCGTCATCAGCCTCACCCGGTCCCCTTGGACCACCCATCCATTCTTAAGGCCTCCGTCATGCCCGGCCCGGTGCTGGAGAGGCTGCGCTCGACCCTGCCCGAAATAGGTCTTTTCAATTGTTTTGGGCAGAGTGAGATCGGCCCGCTGGCCACCGTGCTGCGCCCCGAGGAACACGACGCGCGCCCCGCCTCCGCGGGCAGATCCGCCCTGTTCGTGGAACTGAGGGTGGTGGACGACAGCGGCCGCGACGTCGCCCCCGGGGAGCTGGGCGAGGTGGTGTACCGGTCGCCGCAGCTGTGCCAGGGCTACTGGGACAAGCCCGAGGAGACCGAGGAGGCCTTCCGGGACGGCTGGTTCCACTCCGGCGACCTGGTGCGCGCCGACGCCGAGGGCTACATCGAGGTGGTGGACCGGATCAAGGACGTCATCAACACCGGCGGCGTGCTGGTGGCCTCCCGTGAGGTGGAGGACGCCCTGTACACCCACCCCGGGGTGGCCGAGGCCGCGGTGGTCGGCGCGCCCGACGAGAGGTGGATCGAGGCGGTGACCGCGTTCGTGGTGCCCACCGGGGAGGCCGACCCCGAGACCCTGCCCGACGACCTGGTGGAGCACGTGCGCGCCCGCCTGGCGGCGTTCAAGGCCCCCAAGGAGGTACGGGTGGTGGACGAGCTGCCGCGCAACGCCTCCGGCAAGATCCTCAAGCGCGAGCTGCGCGACCGCATCGCCTGACCGGCACCGCGCCGGGGCCGCGCGCGGCCGGAGCGCCGGGTGGACGGCGGCGGCTCAGCCCATGCGGTCGGGCGCCTCCTCGGCGTAGCGGGCGGCCAGGGTGTGGAAGGCCAGCTTGGGCTCCCAGTGGCCGTCGTCGGGGGACAGCCCCGACTCCAGCGGTGGCGGGCGCACGATCCCGAAACTGGCCATGTCCTGGTCGCGGGTCGGGTCGGGGGAGTAGCGGCAGTCGCCCTCGATGAACATGCACACGAACGCCCCGTGCACCTCCTCGGTCTCGAACACGTCCAGCAGGTCACTGATGAGGTCTGCCTGCACCCGCTCGTCGCGCACGTGCCCGTCCCTGACCCTGCGGTCCCCCAGGTCGCTCCAGTCCAGGATGTCCGAGCCCGAGCCGCCCCTGTCCCGGGCGCCCTCGTAGGAACAGCAGCCGAACTCGGTGACGACCAGCGGTTTGCCGTGGGTGCGCAGCCGACGCAGCCCCTGCCGGTAGGAGCGGCGGGTGAGTCCGTCCAGGTAGTAGTCCACGCCGACCACGTCGAACGGCGTCCAGTCCACGGTCTCCCAGGCGCCGGAACCGTACGTGAGCGGCCCGTGGAACCTCGCGCGCGCGGTGTCCGCCAGCTCGCGCAGCAGCCGGTTGAGCCTGCGGTCGAACCACGGCAGCAGGGGGAAGAGCAGCCCCAGCGCGCGCGTGCGCCGGTCGAGGTCGCGTCCGGGCAGCACCCCGGTGGCGAACAGGCTGATCTCGCAGCCCACGTTGAGGCCCACCCGTTCGGGGTGGTCGCGGCGCAGCCGTTCGGCGGCCTCGGCGGCCCGGCCCAGGTTGGCCGTCAGCTCGCCCGGCGCGGCGTCGACCAGGCGGGGCTGGACCCACACGTACAGCCCCCGGCCCAGCGCCAGGCGGGCCGCCTCCTCCAGCCGCCCGAGGTCCTCGCCGAAGACGGTGACCGCCGTGCAGTGCAGGTCCTCGCGGATCACCCGCATCTCCCGGTCCACCACATCCGGGCGCCACCGCGGCCGGGAGTTCTGACCGGGCAGGTAGCTGGAGCCGACGTCGTACAGGATCCCCTTCTGCGCCAGGGGGCGGCGCGGCCCGCCCGCGTCGGGGAACGGGTCGCCCACCCGGCCGCGGCCGCGCAAGGCGTACACGACCCAGAAGGCGGCCAGGCCCGGGCCGAGGGAGAGCACCGCCTGCCAGGCTTCCGGAGCGGAGGACAGGCGCAGGCCGAGTTCATCGGAGAGCACGCCGACGGCGGTCAGGGCCGTTCGCGCGGCCAGCGGCGTCCACACCTCCCCGCTGGTCGTTCTCAGGGCCCCGAGGAACAGGCCCAGGAGGAACACCTCGCCGGAGAGCGCCGCCGAGCCGGTGACCGCGGCGGCGAAGAGCGTGTACAGGGCGGCCTGGCCGAGGAGAGCCGCCCACGGGGAGTACCGCAGACCCAGATGGTGCTGCGCGTAGCCGCGGAAGACCAGTTCCTCGGGCAGGATCTGGGCTGCCAGGAGCAGGGGCAGGGTCACGGCCAGGGCCGAGGCGGCGCCCCCGACCGCGCCGGTGTCCGGGGCTGCCGCCCCCAGGGCCCACACCGCGCCCAGGAGCGCGGCCGAGGCGAGCAGGACGGTGAGGGCGGCGGCCAGCGGGACGGACCATCCCCGGGGCGCGAGGCCGAACACAGGGGTCGGCGCGCGGTCCAGGAAGCGGCGGGCGGCCCACAGCAGCGGCGGCACCAGCGCCGTGCACAGCGCGGCCCGCACGGCCAGGGCGAGGAGGGGGTCGGGGTCCCCTGCCGGGCCCGGAACCGACGTCGAGGCGGCCGCGGCGAGCACACCGACCAGGGTTGCGGCGGCGCAGACCAGGACGGCCAGGGCCACGGGGCCCGCCCGGGGGCGTGCGGCCCCCGGGGCGCGGGGCGCGGTGTCGGATGGGGGCGCGGAGCGGGGCTCGTCCGGCATGGCCGCCTTCCCGGGGGTAAACTCCGTACGGTGTTCGGTCTTTGTCGAACAGTGTACGGAGTTTTCGCGAGGAGGCAAGAGTGGCCTACGTCCACGACCCCACGGCCACGCTCGAACTGCTGTGGGACGGCCCCCGGCGGCCCCGGCGCGGCCCCCGGCACAACCTCACGGTGGAGCGCGTCGTCGAGGCCGCCATGCTGGTCGTGGAGGAGGGGGGCGTGGACGCGCTGTCCATGCGCGGAGTCGCCTCCCGGCTCGGCGTGGGCACGGCCACGCTCTACACCTACGTCCCCGACAAGTCGGCCCTGATCGCCCTGATGGTGGACACGATGGTCGGCCAGGCGGTCCTGCCGCACACCCGCGCCGGCACCTGGCGGGAGAAGGTCAGGGCGTGGGCCCACGAGGACCTGCGCTCCTACCGCGAGCACCCCTGGCTCGTCGAACTCACGGCCACCGGACAGCCGGTCGGCCCGCACACCTTCGCCTGGGTCGACTCCGCCGTGCGGGTCTTCGACGGCACCGGGCTGAGCGACCACGAGGTGTTCACCGTCGTGGAGGCCGTGAACGGCTACGTCCGCGGGCACGTCGCCCTGGTGGTCCAGGCCGACCGGGCCGGGGCCTGGACCACCCCCGACGGTCGCACGTGGGACACGGTCCAGGAGGCCTTCCTGGCCTCCCGCGCGGGTGCGACGGGGCGCTACCCGGCCGTCGAACGCGTGACCACCGCGGGACCTACCCCGGAGGAGGCCTTCTCTCGGGGGCTGGACTGGCTCCTGGACGGGATAGAGCTGCGCGTGCGCTCCCGCGCCGCCGAGCGCTCCTGACGCTCCGGACGGTCTCCCCGGACCGACACGGCGGCGGGGGTGCTTGCGCGGGCACCGGGCTCCCCGGAACCTGGGACAGTCCGGGGCGCGGCCCCGACCACCTCGGGCGATCCCGGCCGGTGCGGCCGCGCCGACCGTCCGCCCCGTGTCCCCGGGCCGTACGGTCCGCGGCTGACGAGGAGGCGACGCGGTGAGTGGCGAGGACAGCACGAAGGCCGTGGTCATGGCGTTGGCGGCCAATCTCGGGATCGCCGCGACCAAGTTCGTCGCCTACCTCCTGACCGCCTCGTCGGCCATGCTCGCCGAGTCGGTGCACTCGGTGGCCGACTCCGGCAACCAACTCCTGCTGCTGGTCGGCGGGCGGCGGGCCAGGCGCACGGCCACGCGGGAGCACCCCTTCGGCTTCGGCCACGAGCGCTACGTCTACGCCTTCCTGGTGGCGATCGTGCTGTTCACCCTCGGCGGGCTGTTCGCCCTGTACGAGGCCTGGGAGAAGATCCGCGACCCGCACCCGATCACCTCCTGGCAGTGGGTCCCCGTCGTGGTGCTGCTGGTGGCCGCCGCCCTGGAGTCGACGGCGCTGCGCACCGCTATGCGCCAGACCAGGACGGCGCGCGCCCGGGTGGGGTGGTTCGGCTTCATCCGCCGCACCAAGGCCCCGGAGCTGCCGGTGGTCCTGCTGGAGGACACCGGCGCCCTCATCGGCCTGGCCTTCGCACTGGTCGGGGTCAGCCTCACCCTCATCACGGGCAACGGCGTCTGGGACGGGCTCGGCTCGGGGGCCATCGGACTGCTGCTGGTGGTGTTCGCGGCGGTCCTGGCGGTGGAGATGAAGAGCCTGCTCATCGGTGAGTCGGCCAGCGAGGAGCACATCCGCCTCATCCGCGAGGCCATCCTGGGCTGTGCGGACATCGACGCCGTCATCCACATGCGCACGATGCACCTGGGCCCCGAGGAGCTGCTGGTCGCCGCCAAGGTGGCGGTGGACGCCGAGGACGACGCCCGCCGCGTCACCGCCGCCATCGACGAGGCGGAGCGGCGGATCCGCGAGGCGGTGCCCATCGCCGCGATCATCTACATCGAACCCGACCTGCTGCGCCCGCGGCCCGCGGACTGAGGCGCCCGGCGACCGCGCGGGTCGGGCCCGGGAACCGGGGGAGGGGCGGCCCGCCCTGTGCACCGCCTTTTCGGGCGGCGTTCATCTTCGCCGGAAAAAGAAAGCGAACCCGTGTTCGAGTAAAATGAACATCGCCCGGGAATGGGCGGTCGGCGCGTGGGGTGCGGAGTCGACGTCGGTGCGTACGGCACGGGCCAACAGGGAAAACGGGGCGCCGGGCCCTGTGGGGGCGTGGGGGACCCTGTGGAGCGCGGACGCCTTTCCCCTGCCTTTTCGGTCGCCGCAGACGGGCGGGCGAGCGGTTTCTGGCATATGGCGAAAAATTTCCTCCCGGCGGCTTTTGGTGCCTTTTCTTAGGGAACGTACTCCTCACATCGCGATCATCCCCCGCCGGATCCCGGCCTCCTACCTCGATAGACAGCGCGGGCGTGCCGCCCGCTCACTGTCCTCCAGGCAGACATCAGGCACCGAACAGGACACGACACCGGGGGCTTCCTCTTGTCCATCAACGTTCCCCACGCGACGCACGAGACCTTCGACCACACACCAGCCGTCCCCGGACCGCGCAGACCGGTCTGGGACGAGGACCCCACCGCCGAGGACATGCTCGCCGAACTCCACGGTCTGGACAGGGACGATCCGCGGGCCGACGACCTGCGCGAACGGGTCGTGGTCCTCTACCAGCCGCTGGTCAACAAGCTCGCCCGCCGCTACAACGGCCGCGGCGAACCGCTGGACGACCTGCAACAGACCGCCATGCTCGGGCTGGTCAAGGCCATCCACGGCTTCAACCCCGACCGCGGCAAGCCGTTCATCTCCTACCTGATGCCCACGGTCACCGGTGAGATCAAGCGGCACTTCCGCGACCACACCTGGGCCGTGCGTGTATCCCGGCGCCACCAGGAGAACCGGATCAAGCTGCGCCAGGCGCTCAACGACTTCCAGCAGGCCCACGCGTGCACGCCCACGGTCCACGAACTCTCCGAGGAGATGGGGTTGCCCGAGGCCGAGGTCGGCGAGCTCATCCAGGTCTCGGAGTCCTACCGCTCCCTGTCACTGGACGCCCCGGACACCTCCGACTCCGAGGGGCAGGAGGGCACCCGGCTGGAGGACCACCTGGGCAGCGAGGACGAGGGCCTGGAACTGGTGGTCCAGCGCGAGTCGCTCAAGCCCGCCCTGGCCCGCCTGCCCGAGCGTGAGCGCGAGATCCTCATGCTGCGCTTCTTCGGCGACCACACCCAGTCCGAGATCGCCGACTGCCTCGGCTACTCGCAGATGCACGTCTCCCGGCTCCTCAACGGCGTCCTGGGGCAGCTGCGCGAGGAGATGGGACAGGACGGGCGGGCTCGGGGATGAGGCGGACCGCGCCGCCGGGAGGACGCCGACGGGGGCCGTCCTCCCGGCGGCACCGTTCACGCCCGCTGTCACCGGGGACGTCTACCATGCCGCCATGGCCACCGCACCGCTGACCGCCCGCGCCTTCCTGGCGCGCCTCGACGAGCACCGCAGCGACGAGGAACTCCGCAAGTACCAGCGCTACTTCCGCTTCGAGGTCGGACACCAGCCCGAGGACGACCACTTCGTCGGGGTGCGCATGGGCACGGTGTTCGCCCTGGCCAAGGAGTTCGTGGACATGCCCCTCGACCAGGTCGAGGAGCTGATGGACAGCCCCGTGCACGAGGCCAGGGCCGGGGCGATGAGCATCATGGAGAAGAAGGCCCGCCACCGGCGCAGCACGCCCGAACAGGTCGCCGCGCTCGCCGAGCTGTACCTGCGCCGCCACGACCGCGTCAACAACTGGGACCTGGTGGACCTGGCCGCGCACCACGTCCTGGGCCGCCACCTGCGGGACCGCCCCCGCGGGGTCCTGTACACCCTGGCGCGCTCGGACGACCCGTGGCGGCGGCGCACCGCCATCGTGGCGACGGCGCACTTCATCGCCCACGACGACCTCGACGACGCCTTCGCCCTGTCCGAGATCCTCCTGGGCGACGACCACGAACTGGTGCAGAAGGCGGTGGGGTGGATGCTCCGCGCCGCCGGTGACAAGGACCGCGACCGGCTGCTGGCCTTCCTCGACGCCCACGCCGCGCGGGCACCGCGCCCCCTGCTGCGCGCCGCGATCGAGAAGCTCGACCCCGGCCAGCGCGCCCACTACCGTGGGCGCTGAGCGGCGCCGCGCCCCCGCGGGGGCGCGGCGCCGGATCCGCTACTCGGAGGGTTCGGGCAGGGGCGGGCACTCGATGGTCGGGTTGACCCCCATGTAGTTCAACGGCCCGACGAAGATGGTTCCGACGGTGTGGCCCAGCGTCGAGCACGAGGTCTCGTCGTTGCTGAACAGACCGCGCTGGAACGCGGCGATCAGCCCGACGAGCAGCCACAGGACGACGAGGGTCGAAAGAACGATGCGTACTCGCACGCTCTGCCTCCAGGGGATGGGGGGTAGATCGGTTGTCTTCGCCGCAGACCTATACCCGCGAGACGCGACGTTTCACCCGGTCCCGCCTCCCGCTTCCGCGCGGACCCGTTCCCCGCACGGAACGCGCGCCGTCCCCCGGCCCGGGGCCGCCCGGCCCAGCGGGCCCGGCTTCGAGTCCGTTCGGCGGCGCCCCTCACCACCACGTCCATGACGCCGGTGGTGAGGGCCGGTCCGGCCTGAACGGGCGGATCACACCAGCCGTGCGCACCGACGCTCAGGCGGTCGCCAGCGCGGTGCGCCGCGTACGCACCGCGAAAGCGGTGAACACCACCGCGGCGGCCACGGCCGTGGCGAGCATGACCGCGGTCATGCTGGACAGGGTCACCGGGCCGGTCAGCCCGGCGGTCGAGGCCAGGCCGGAGCCGATGCCGAACTGGAGCGTGCCCAGCAGGGCCGAGCCGCTTCCGGCGACCTTCGGCGGCTGTCCGTCCAGGGCCAGTGCCGTGGCGTTCGGCGACACCAGCCCGGTGAACACCATCATCACGAACAGCGCGACGGTCACCGTCACCAGACTCGCGCCGCCCGAGGACCCCAGCAGCGCCAGCGCGGCCACCGAGGCGATCGACCCGGCCAGGCCCAGGAACAGGCGGCGGTGGATCTCCACCCGGCGGATGAGGTAGGCGTTCAGCTGGTTGCCGATGATCATGCCGAGCGTGGTCACCGCGAACACCAGGCTGAACTCCTGGGCGCTGGCCCCGAAGCGCGAGTGGGCCACGAACGAGAACGTCGAGATGTAGGTGAAGCTCATCCCGAAGCTCAGCGCGAGCGTGAGCGTGGGAGCGGTGAAGCGGATGTCGCGCAGCAGGCGGCCGAACACCCGCAGCTGCGCACGCGGGCTGACCCGCTCGCGCTGCTCGGGCGGCAGGCTCTCGGGCAGGCCGAACAGCACCAGTGCGAAGGTCGCCAGCCCGGCGGCGCCGAGCACGGCGAAGAGCAGCTGCCAGGGTCCGAAGAAGAGCAGCTGGCCGCCCAGGATCGGGCCGAGCATGGGGGCCAGGCCGGAGAGCAGCACCAGCCGGGAGAAGAAGGTGGCGGCGGCGTCGCCGTCGAACACGTCCCGCACGATCGCGCGCGAGATCACCAGTCCGGCCGCGGCCGACAGCCCCTGGCCGAAGCGCAGCAGGCTGAACATCTCCACGCTGCTCACCGTCGCGATGGCGAGGGTGGTGGCGGTGAACACGCCGATGCCGACCAGCAGCGGCGCGCGGCGCCCCCAGCGGTCGCTGAGCGGGCCGATGACGAGCTGGCCCAGGGCCAGACCGGCCATCACCGAGGTCAGGGTGAGCTTGACGCTGGCCTCGCTGGTGCCCAGGTCGGCGGCGATCTGGGGCAGTGCGGGCAGGTACAGGTCGGTGGCGAGCGGACCGATCGCGGACAGCACGCCGAGGACCAGGACGAGCAGCAGCGTGCGGCGGCGCGTCCGGGCCGTGGCGGCCGTGGTCTCCTGGCGGGCCGGACCGGCCTGCTGCGGCACGTCGTGGTGGTGCGGGGGGTTGTGGGCGGACGGGACGTTCTGGGCGTCCGGGACGACCTGGACGTCCGTGGTGATCGGGGCACGACGGTTCGGACGTGCGGAAGCAAGGGTCACCGAGGCTCCAACGCGGGGAAAGGTATCGACAAGCGGTGCGCGGTACGCGGGGGGCGCCGTGAACCGCCTTCGGGCGGGGCGCCGACAGAAGTCCCGTGAGAGGACCAGAGGGTCCCGGGATCACTTCCGCCTCCAACACAAGGCTAGGAGCAGGCAATCCCCGCTTTACCCAACACGTCGAGTGATCCGAATTACGGTCCTGGAAATCCCTGCTGGTAAAGGGTTTCGGTCCGCTGTGACGACGCCCATGCGGGGACGGGAGCCGTCGGGTCCTCGGGTTCCGCTCATTCTCCCGGTCGCGTGGCGCTCGAATCCCCCATGGTTACTTGGTGGTAGTTCCGCTGGGCGAAACACGCCTTTCGGTAGTGCGTGTCCTGTGAAGAAAAGAGCGGGGCTGGAAGGCGCGCCCCAGGAGCTCACAGGCTTCCGGGGGCGGAGGCCGCTCGCTCCCCGGTGGGGGCTTCTCGCGCCGGGCCGAATGGGGCGACCGGAGCCGGGTGTTCGGTTTTTCGCGGGGCACAGTGCTTCGTGCCAGAAGTTTTTTCCAGGGGTTTGGTATTTCCGGGCGTGTCTTGCGTGAACTGTTTGCTGCGGCGTTCCCCCCTTATCCCGGGAAAGGGAGGATCCTTGGTCGCGAAGACGAGTCCGGTGCCCCCTCGCGGGGTGTTTCCTGGGGGAGTGGTGTGCCGTGTACGGGGAACCGCCGAACGGTCCGCAGTACCCGCGACAGCCGTCCTACGGGCAGCAGCCGCCGCGTGGACGCAGGGCCTGGCCCTGGGTCCTGCTGGGGTGCGGCGCCGCCGCGCTTCTGGTCCTGGTCCTGGCGATCGCCTGTTCGGCCGTGCTGTTCTCCGGTGGCGACTCCGAGCGGGAACAGCCCGGGGGAGAGACGGAGGAGGGGGCGGCCGAGTCCGTGTCCATGGGGGAGCCCGGCACGGTCGGGCAGTGGCGGGTCGTGGTCGACGGGATCGAGACGACCTCCTCCCACGGCGGCGAACACACCACGGAGCAGGCCCAGGGCGAGTTCAAGGTCGTGGACGTCACCGTGGAGAACACCGGGGACCGGGCGACGGTCTTCGACAGTTCGGCGGTCAGCCTGATCGACGCCGAGGGCAACACCTACTCGTCCAGCACGCTGGTCGACGACGCCCCCTTCCTGGAGCAGATCAACCCCGGAAACCGGATCTCCGGATCAGCCGTGTTCGACGTGCCCGAGGGTACCGAGATCACCGAGGTCCGGGTGGAGGACCTGTTCTCCTTGGAGGAACCGCTCGTGATCCGGGCCGAGTGAGGCCAGTGGTTTCCCGGGCGGCCTCCGCGCGGCGCGCCCGGGAGCCGTTCCGCCCGGTGCGCTCTGGCCTGACAGCCGTGTGACAGCCTCCTGGCAGAACGATCCGGCACCGTTCGTCCCGGAGGTGTTGTGCGATGTTCTTCATCGAGTTGTTCGTCCCCAAGGGTGCCCTCGCACCGGAACGGCTCCGCCGACTGGCTGAGCGCCTGGGCACCGTGACCGAGTTGACCGAGGGGGAGGAGATCCAGCCCGGCTGGGAACAGGTCCTCGGCTCCCTGATGCAGGTGGTGGTGCACGAGCCCGAGGTGTGGGTGGTCGGCCAGCGCGTCCTCGGCGCCGACGCCGCGCCCCGCTACGCGGTGCGCTTCCACGTGCCGGGCCCGTGGCGCAAGGCCATGAGCGACGCCCTGGTCTCCTACGCCACGAGGGTCGTCGCCGACGCCGAGGCCGACGCCGAGCGGCCCTACCGGGAACCCGTGGTCCAGGTGCAGGTCGTCGGGGTGACCGAGGGCAGCCTGGGCGTCTACGGCAGGGCGGTCGACTCCGACGCGCTCGTGGAGCTGATCAGCGAGCCCTACGCGGAGGACCTCGCGCGGGGGCGGGCGGTGCGGGACCCGCTGTGCGGGGTGGCCGTCCCCCTCAACGACACCGCCGTCACCCTGGAGTGGAAGGGGACGCTGCACGGGTTCTGCTGCTCCGACTGCCGCGAGGAGTTCCTGAGGAAGCAGCGCAAGGAGGCCGCACCGGCGTAACCGGAGCGACCGGTGCGGTGGGTGTGGTCGGCGGTCACCCGGCCCTACCGGGTCCCCGACGGGGGACGGGGAGGCCGGGAGGCCAGGTCGTCGAGCTCACCGCGGAACGCCGCCAGGGCCTCCTCCGGCGCCAGACGGCTGGCGCGGTCGTAGGCGGCGCGGTGGGCGCGCAGCTCACCGGCGAGTCGGGCGACGTCGGGGTGGTGCGGATCGGGGCCGCCGCGCAGCGCGTGTGCGGCCCCCAGGACGCGCGCCGCCCGCGCGGCCTCGTCCCCGCGCAGGAGCAGGTCCGCGGCGGCCACGGCCACCCGGGCGAGCATCGGCAGGTCGGGAAGTGTGTCGGCCAGGGTGAAGGCCTCCTCCAGGTGGCGCAGGGCCGCGCGGAGGTCGCCGGAGACCGCGGCCAGGTGCCCTGCCGTGGTCCGGTACAGGGTCCGGTCCTGCGGCTCGCCGTCCCCGACCGCCTCGCGCGCCAGGTCGAGCAGCCGCCCGGCCCCTTCCAGGTCCCCCTCGTGGCGGGCCAGGTCGGCCAGGCAGACCCGGGCCAGGGCCACCTGGCGTGTGGACGCGGCCTCGGCGACCACCTGCTCCAGCCGGGCGCGTGCGCGGTCGGTGTTCCCGGCGTCGACGTAGGCCATCGCCAGCCACACCCGCTGTCCGTGCTGGTCCCCCAGCTCGCGGGTCAGGTCCAGCGCCTCCTCCAGCGCGGAGGTGGCCCCGCCGTCGTCGCCGGTCGCGGCGCGGGCGTAGGCCAGGGACATCAGCAGCAGCGACAGCCCCCAGCGCTCACCGGCCTCATGGAAGGCGGACATGGCCTGTTCGCTGTTCTCCCGGTCCTGGGCGGCGTCACCGGAGGCGCCGTCCAGGAAGGAGCGGGCCAGCCAGAGCATCGCCCGCGTCCAGGGGTCGGGGTGCGCCAGGTGCGGTTCCAGGGCGGCGGTCCCGTCGACGGTCCGACCCTCGGCCAGGGCCAGCAGCGCCGTCACGAACGCGCCGACGGGGTCGGCCGTGTCCGGTGGCGGCCCGACCACTTCCCGCGCGTCGGCGAGTTCACCCGCGAACACGGCGTTGAGCAGGTAGGCGGCCGCCGCGCGCAACCGGGCGTCCCGCTCCCGTTCCCGCGCCTCCGGGGCCGAGCCGCGCAGGACCGCCCCGAGCTGGACGACCGCGTTGGCGTGGTCGCCGCGTACGGCCCAGAACAATCCCAGCGCCGCTCCCAGCCGCAGGGCCGTCCCGGTGTCGCCGCGGTCACGGGCGTGCCCCAGGGCGGTGAGCAGGTTGTCGTGGTCAGCGGCCAGCCGTGCCAGCCACTCCGTCTGCTCCGGTCCCCGCAGACGCGGCTCGGCACGCTCGGCCAGCTCAAGGAAGTACGCGGTGTGGGCGGTGCGGGCGCCGTGCAGCCGACCGGTCGCGGCCAGGCGCTCCGTTCCGTACTCGCGGATGGTGTCCAGCATGCGGTACCGGTCGCCGTCCGCCTCCAGCAGCGACTTGTCCACCAGGGAGTACAGGGTCTCGGCGGCCACACCCACGCGCTCGGCCGCCACGACGGTGAGGGTGCGGGCGAAGACGCACAGCCGCTCGGCCGCGTCGCGTTCGCCGGGGGTGAGCAAGTCCCAGCTCCACGCCACCACCCCGCGCAGCGTGCGGTGGCGGGCCGGGGCCGTACGGCTGCCGACGCCCAGGGTCCGGAACCGGTCGTCCAGACCGGCCGCGAGCGCCCCGACCGGCATCGAGCGCAGGCGTGCGGCGGCCAGCTCGATGGCCAGGGGAAGACCGTCCAGGCGTGCGCAGATCCGCTCCACCTCGCCGGTGGGGGTGAAGTCCGGCCGCACCGCCCGTGCCCGTTCGGTGAACAGCAGCCGCGCCGCCTCCGGCACGAGCGGGGGCACCGGGCACAGCGCCTCCCCGGGGACCCCGAGCGGTTCGCGGCTGGTGGCCAGGACGCGCAGCCGGGGGCAGCGGCCCAGCAGCTCCTCGGCCAGACGGGCGGCGGCCTCGACCACGTGCTCGCAGCAGTCCAGGACCAGCAGGGTGTCGGTGACCGACAGCGCATCGACCAGGGGGGACAGCGGGTCGGCCACGACCCGTAGGCCGAGCGCCCCGGCGACCGCGTGGGGGACGCCGTCGGGATCGCCGACCGGCCCCAGCTCCACCAGCCACACCCGGCCACCGGTGCCAGCGGCGGTGACCGAGGCCAGCCGGGTCTTACCCACGCCGCCCGGGCCGACCAGGGTGACCAGACGGTGCTCGGCCAGCCGCTCGCCGACCAGCCGCAGCTCGCCCTCGCGGCCGACGAAGGCGTTCAGCGGGGCGCGCAGGTTGCCGTGTGCGGCGGATGCGGACGAGGTCGTGGGCGGCGGCGAGGGAGCGGGGCCGTCCTCCTCGCGCAGGATCCGCAGGTGGAGCGCGCGCAGACGCGGACCGGGGTCGGTGCCCAGCTCCTCGGCCAGCCGGGTCCGGTAGGAGGCGTAGGCGGACAGGGCCTCGGCGCGCCTGCCCTCGGCGTCGAGCGCGGTGACGAGCAGCGTGCGCAGGCGTTCGCGCAGGGGATGCGCGGCAACCAGCGGCTCCAGTTCAGCGGCGCGCGGAGCCCGCCCGGGAAGGGCCAGCCCGGCCTCGGCCCGGTCCTCCACCGCGCCCAGACGCAGCTCCTCCAGGCGCACCGCGGCGGCCTCGGCGTAGGGCAGCGGGACGATGTCGGCCAGCGGGTCGCCCCGCCACAGCTCCAGGGCCCGGTCCAACTGTTCTGCGGCCACGCTGTGCCGACCGTCCCGCAGAGCATCGTGCCCCAGCCGTGCCAGGCGTGCGAAGAGCAGGGCGTCGACGGCGTCGGCGGGAAGGTCCAGGCGGTATCCGGCGGGTTCGGAGCGCAGGGTGCCGGGGAGGGGGAGGGCCCTGCGCAGCCGGGAGACCAGTGAGTGCAGTGCGGCGGAGGGGTTCTCCGGTCCGTCCGCGGCGTCCGCCTCGGGCCAGAGGTCCTCGGCCAGGACCCTGTGGCCGACCGGGCGGCCCGCGTCCAGGGCGAGCCGGGCCAGCAGCGCACGCAGGCGGGGTCCGCCGACGTCCGTGCTCCGGCCGTCGGCGACCACCCGCAGGGGACCGAGGATCGCCACGCGCATACCGGTATTGTCCCCGACGCGGGCCCCGGGCGGGAACCCGCGGCCGTACTCCGGGAACAGCGGAACAGAAATTCCCGTAAAAGGTGTGCTAATCTGGCCGGGTAAGGGTTTATGGGGAAATAAAAACAATTTCCACCGGCCTTTCCTTCGGCCGTTTTCCGGTTATTCTCGGTATATGCCGAACCCCCTTTCTCCCGTCGTGCTGTCCGCGTCCGTGATGACCCACCCCCGCCGGATCGCCGCCGCGCGCCGCGTCCTGGACTCCCTCGGGATCGCGGACGCCTGCCTGGCCGTGGACCCCGAGCCCGACGGGCCGCCCAGCTCCCTGCGCGCCTCCCGGGTCGCCTTCTCCAGCGCGGAACGCTTCGACTCCACCCACCACCTCGTCCTCCAGGACGACGTCCGCGTGTGCGCGGATTTCGCCGACTCCGTGCGCGACGCGGTGAAAAGGCGTTCCGAGGCCGCGCTCTCCCTTTTCGTGGAATGGGGTTCGCGCACCGCCTACCTGGCCCGGTGGGCGGTGTTCACCGGCGCCGGAGCGGTCCCGGTGATCAACCCGTACATGCCGACCCCAGCCCTGCTCCTGCCGCGCGAGATGGCCCTGGACATGGGCCGCTACCTGCGCGGCGCCGGGGGGCGCTCCGACGACCGCGCCGCCCTGCGGTTCCTGCGGGAGCGCGGCACCCCCGCCCTGGTCGCGGCGCCCAACCTGGTCGAGCACGAGGACCTGCCCAGCATCAAGGGCAACGACGAACACGGGCTCCGGCACTCGGCCTGCTTCGCGGCGGAGGGCGCCCGCTTCGCGGGGCCGGTCCTGGACCTGCCCCCGCTGCTGCCGTTCCTGCGCTGGAACACCGGGGAGGCCGTGGTCATCGACACCGGCAACGACGTGCCCGAGGCCCACCGGCCCACACCGCGGGTGCTGGAGGAGTGGGGCGCGGCGCCGGGGGAGCTGAGCCGGGACTGCGCCGAGCACCTGGGCGCCGCTTCCGGGCCGCTGTTCGCGCTCTGGACCACCGCCGCCGCCTTCGGCGCGGTCCAGGAGCGGCACTGGCCGGGCACGGTGGCGGGCCTGCGCGCCCGCCGGGACGAGCCCCTGGTCGGGCGCGCGCTGGCCACCTTCGCGCCGGGCGCGCTGCGCGTCGTCCTGGCCCCGGACCGGCTGGCGCGGCTCTCCGGGCGGTTTGTGCCGGCGGTGCTCGCCGCCATGGAGTACGGGGCCCGCCTCACCGCCGCCCGCCCCGTCTGAGCGGGGCGGACGGCGGAGGTGCGCCCCCGGCCGCCGCCCCGCACACCGAGGGCGCGGCCCGGATGGCGGGCCGCGCGCACCGCGGCCCTCAGTGTCCCCGGTCGATCCACTCCTGGAGGTGGGGCGCCTCGGCGCCGATCGTCGTGGACGGGCCGTGCCCGGTGTTGACCACCGTGTCCTCCGGCAGGCTGAACAGCCGGTCGCGGATGGACTCCACGATCGTCGGGAAGTCCGAGTAGGACCGTCCCGTCGCCCCCGGGCCGCCCTGGAACAGGGTGTCGCCGCTGAACAGCACGCCCAGGTCGGGTGCGTACAGGCACACCGCGCCCGGGGCGTGGCCCGGGGTGTGCAGGACGGTCAGCCTGGTCCCGGCGATGGTGATGTCCTGTCCCTGGGACAGCTCCGCGTCGGGTGCGCGGTCCGGGTGGGTCATGTCCCACAGCACCCGGTCGGCCGGGTGCAACAGGATGGGCGCGCCCGTGGCCTCGGCCAGGGCCGGGGCCGCGTTGACGTGGTCGTTGTGCGCGTGCGTGCACACCACCGCCACGAGTTCGCGGTCGCCCACCGCGCCCAGGATCGCGCCCGCGTCGTGCGCGGCGTCGATGACCAGGGCCTGGTCGCGGTCGCCCACGATCCAGACGTTGTTCTCGACCTCCCACTCCCCGCCGTCCAGGGCGAAGACCCCCGAGGTGGTCAGGTGTTCCACGCGCGCGCCGCTCACAGGACCACCACCGAGCGCAGGACGTCGCCGCGTTCCATCCGGGCGAAGGCCTCCTCGACCTCGCCGAGTCCGATCTCCTCGGTGACGAAGCCGTCCAGGTCCAGGCGTCCCTGGAGGTAGAGGTCGATGAGCACGGGGAAGTCGCGTGAGGGCAGGCAGTCGCCGTACCAGGAGGACTTCAGCGCCCCGCCGCGGCCGAACACGTCCAGCAGCGGCAGGTCCAGGCGCATCTCCGGGGTGGGCACGCCCACCAGCACGACCGTGCCCGCCAGGTCGCGCGCGTAGAAGGCCTGCTCGTAGGTCCTGGGGGTGCCCACGGCGTCGATCACCACGTCGGCGCCGAAACCGCCGGTCAGGTCGCGGATGGTCTCGACCGGGTCGGTGAAGGAGGCGTTGACGGTGTGGGTGGCGCCGAACCCGCGCGCCCATTCGAGCTTGCGGTCCTCCAGGTCCACGGCGATGATCCGTCCGGCCCCGGCCAGCCGCGCGCCCGCGACGGCCGCGCTGCCCACGCCGCCGCAGCCGATGACGGCCACCGAGTCCCCGATGCCCACGCCGCCGGTGTTGATGGCGGCGCCGATCCCGGCCATGATCCCGCAGCCCAGCAGGCCGGCCGCGGCGGGCGAGGCCTGCGGGTCCACCTTGGTGCACTGCCCCGCGGCGACCAGGGTCTTCTCCGCGAACGCGCCGATGCCCAGGGCGGGGGAGAGTTCGGTGCCGTCCTCCAGCGTCATCCGCTGCTCGGCGTTGTGCGTGTCGAAGCAGTACTGGTGCCGTCCCCGGCGGCAGGCGCGGCAGTCCCCGCACACCGCGCGCCAGTTCAGGATCACGTGATCACCCGGCGCGACGGTGGTCACGCCCTCGCCCACGGACTCCACCATGCCCGCGGCCTCGTGCCCGAGCAGGAACGGGAACTCGTCGTTGACGCCGCCCTCGCGGTAGTGCAGGTCGGTGTGGCACACCCCGCACGCCTGCACCCTGACCACGGCCTCGCCGGGGCCCGGATCGGGCACGACGATCGTGGCGATCTCCACCGGAGCCCCCTTGGACCGGGAGACCACCCCTTGTACCCGCTGAGACATCTTCGCTTACCCCCACACGTGGCCGGAGGCGGCGCGGATGTGCGCCGCTTCCGGCACCATTCCCCTCCCGCGTCACACCTATCCCGCTCCCGGGGCGCCGGTCACGCCCCCGAGCCCGGGCGGACGATCATGAGCACGACGACGGACGCCCACACCAGGTTGTAGATCCCGGTGATCATCGACAGCGTGCGCAGCGCGCGGGGGTCGCCGGGCTCGCGGAGCGCCTCGCGCTGGCGGGGGTAGATCAGCGCGGCCAGCATCAGGCCCGCCAGGGCCGTGAGCAGCATCGAGACGATGACCCAGATCTCGCCCATCCGGCCCTGGAGCAGGGCCAGGGCGATCCCGACGGCGGGGACGACGATCCCGGCGACGGCGTAACCGCGGGTGGTGCGGTGCAGCAGGGCGGCCACGGCGGCGTCGCGTTCACCCGGGTCGCGCCCGTCGGGGGAGCGGGCGCCCGGGGGCGTGCCCGCGGCCCCCGCGTCGGCGGCGCCGACGGTGGCGGGCACGGCGACGGGGGCGAACCGCGGGAAGAGGCTGGCCGCGACGGTCGATCCGCCGACGAACACGATGGCGGCGAGCACGTGGACCGAGAGCAGCAGGTGTTCCATGAGATGTCCTTCTTCCTTCAGGGTGCCTGAAGCATACCCCTGGCTTCAGGCACCCTGAAGGAGGGGTCGGTTCACGACCCCGGGGACTTCCGGGAAACGGGAGAGGCGGCGGATGGCCGCTCTCAGGAGCCGCCCGGTGCGCCGAAGGCCTCCCGCGCGGCCTCGCCCACCCGCCGCTGCACGGGGTCGGCGTCCGGCCCGAACATCGCGGTGTCCACCGCAGCCACCGCCTGCCTGGCCGCGTCGAGCAGGCGGGCGCCCTCGTCGGTGATCTCGATCGCCGAGGCGGCCCCGGCCCGCGACGTGTGGTCGCGCACCAGGCCCGCGGCGACCAGCGACTTCACCGAGCCGTGCACGCTCTGGACCGTGATCCCCGACATCCGCGCCAGATCGCTGAACGAGACGCCCGGAACCCCGGAGATGTGGCCGAGCAGCCCGAGCCGGGCGACCGTCAGGTCCAGGGGCGCGAGCGCGGCGTTCAGTTCGGTCTCGATACCGCGCGCCAGGGTCAGCAGGATGATCGAGGGACTGGTCACGGGCGGTCCGGGGCGGCTGTTCTCGGTGCTCACCTCACCAGTCTCCCCCACCGCGCGGGGCGGATCCGCCCCGCGCGGCAGCCTCCGGGACGGGGCCCGGAACGGCTACAGGCTGGTGCTCAGGCCGAGGCCCATACCGCCGTCCACGGGGATCTCCGCGCCCGAGGTGAAGGTGGCCTCGAACCCCAGGAAGAGCACGGCGCGGGCCACCTCGTCGACGGTGCCGTGGCGGCCCATCGGCGTGGCCGCGTCGCCCACCCGCATGAACTCCTCGCGATCGGCTCCCCCGAGGCCCGCGATCCCCATCGTGGGGGTGTCGGTGAAGCCCGGCGCGACCGTGTTCACCCGGATGCCGCGCGGCAGCAGCTCCGAGGCGAGCACCCGGCTGAAACCCAGCACGGCCGCCTTGGCGCCCGTGTACACGCTCATCCCCGGCGTACCGGTCATGTTCGTCACCGAGGTGGTGAACACGATCGCCCCGCCGTCGGCGACCAGCGGCGCCAGCCTCTGGACGGTGAAGAAGGCCCCCTTGGTGTTGACCGCGAACAAGCGGTCGTAGGACTCCTCCGTCACCTCCCCGAACGGGCCGAGCTCCGCGGTCCCGACGTTCACGTGCAGGAGGTCGATCCCGCCCAGCGCGGCGCGCACGGCCTCGGCCAGAGCGTCGGTGTCGGCCAGGTCCGCCACGTCGGCGCGCACCACGTGCGCCTCCGGCCCCAGGCGGCCGCGCGCCTCCTCCAGGTTCTTCTCACTGCGCCCGGTCAGCAGCACCCGGGCCCCTCCGGCGAGCAGCGCCTCGACCACGCCCATCCCCATGCCGTGCGTCCCGCCGATCACCACGGCCCGCTTGCCCGCGTAGTCCCCCATCACCGGTCACCCCGTTTCGGTCCGGGGGCGGCGCCTCACCGCCCCGCACAGGACCACGGTGGCGGCGGCCGCCACGGTTGTCCTACGGGATCGCTACGGTTGTCCGCATGCGTTTCGGGGTGCTGGGTCCGCTGACGGTGCGGACCGACGACGGTGAGCCCGTCCGGATCCGTGACACCAAGGTGCGCGCCCTGCTGGCCTCCCTGCTGCTGGCCCGGGGACGCCTGGTGCCCGCCGACCGCCTCGTGCGGGACCTGTGGGGCGACACCCCTCCGGCCCGCCCCGCGGCCGTCCTCCAGGCCCGGGTCTCCCAGCTGCGCGGCGACCTGGAGCGCGCCGAGCCCGGGGCCCGCGCCCTGGTCCGCCACCGCGCGCCCGGCTACCTGCTGGACGCCGACGACGTGGACGCCGCACGGTTCGAGGAACTGCTGCGCCGGGCCGCGCGGGCCGAGGAGCCGCGTGAGCGCGCGGACCTGCTCACCCGCGCCCTGGACCTGTGGCGCGGGCCCGTGCTGGCCGAGTTCGCCGACACCGAACCGGCGCGGTCCGCCGCGGCCCACTGGGAGGAACTGCGGGCGACCGCCCTGGAGGACCGGGCCGAGGCCCGTCTGGAACTGGGGGAACACGCCGCGCTGGCCGTCGAGCTGGCCGAGGCCGCAGCCCGACACCCCTACCGCGAGCGCCTGCACGCCGCCCGCGTCCGCGCGCTCTACGGGGCGGGCCGACAGGGGGAGGCCCTGGCCGCCTACGAAGGGCTGCGCGCCCGTCTGGCCGAGGAGATGGGGATCGACCCCGGCCCTGAGCTGACGGCCCTGCACCGGGCGGTCCTGACGCAGGACCCGTCCTTGGACCCGGCCCCGCACCCCGCGCCCCCGCAGGGGGCCGCCGCGTTCCCCGCCGCGCACAGGACGGCCGTCCCCGCCGCCGGACTGCCCGCGCCGGTCGGGGACCTCATCGGCCGGGACGAGCACCTGCGGGCGCTGCGCTCCCTGATCGGCGCCCAGCGGATGGTCACCCTCACCGGCCCCGGCGGAGTCGGCAAGACCCGGCTGGCCCTGGCGGCGGCCCGCGCCCTGGACCCCGGCACGGCCCTGTTCGTGGAACTGGCCGCGCTCGCCCCCGGAGGCGACCCCGTGCCCCTCCTGGCCGCGGCCCTGGGGGTCCGCGACGACGCCTCGGAGCCGGGGGCCGCCCCGCACGAGCGCGTCGCCGGACTCCTGCGCGGTCGCGACGCCCTGCTCGTCCTCGACAACTGCGAGCACGTCGTCGGCCCCGTGGCGGACACGGTCGCCCGCCTGCTGGGCTCGGTGCCCGACCTGCGCGTCCTGGCCACCAGCCAGGTACCGCTGGACGTGGCCGGGGAGCACCTGTACGCGCTGCCCCCGTTGGACCTGCCCGATCCCGACACCGACGACCCCGAAGCGCTCGCCGCCTCGGGCGCGGTACGGCTCTTCACCGCGCGCGCCCGGGCCGCCGCGGCCTCGTTCGCGCTCGACACCGACACCGCTCCCGCCGTCGCCGCGGTCTGCCGACGCCTGGACGGCATCCCCCTCGCCCTCGAACTGGCCGCCATCCGGCTGCGGCACATGGGCGTGGCCGACATCGCCGCCCGCCTGGACGACCGCTTCGCCCTGCTCGGGGCCGGCCGCCGCGACGCGCCCGCACGCCAGCGCACCCTGCGCGCCGTGATCGACTGGAGCTGGGAACCGCTCTCCGCGGCCGAACGCGCCGTGCTCGGCCGCCTGGCCGTGCACGCCGACGGCTGCGACCTGGCCGCCGCCGAGGCGGTGTGCTCCGATCCCGGCACCGTGCCCGTCCACGAGGTACTGGGGCTGGTGGGGGCGCTCGTGGACCGCTCGCTCGTCGTGGCCGCCGACCGCTCCGGCGCGACCCGCTACCTCCTGAGGGAGTCGGTGGCCGCCTACGCCCTCGAAAGGCTGGAGGAGGCCGGGGACGCGCGCCGCACCCGCGCCCGGCACGCCGCCCACTTCGCCGAGCTGGCCGGGCACGCCGACGAAGGGCTGCGCGGCGCCGACCAGGAGCACTGGCTCCGGCGCCTGGACCGCGAGTCGGCGAACCTGGACGCGGCCCTGGCCTTCGCGGTGAAGGAGTCGGACGCCCGCCTGGCCCTGCGCCTGGCCGAGTCCGCGTGCTGGTACCGGTACCTGCGCGGGCGCGCGGGGGCGGCCCGCACCGCCCTGGACGCCGCTCTGTCCGTGCCCGGCGCACCTCCCGTGGCCCGCGCCCGGGCACGGGTGTGGCGGGCCGCCCTGGCGGTACCCGGCTCCGAGGACGCCCGGCGGTGGAGCGCCACCGCCGAGGAGGACTTGGCCCGGGTGGACGACCCGGTCGCGCACGCCCGCCTGACCTGGTTCACGGAGTTCACGCGCTGGGGGCTGGGCGATCCGGCCCGGGCCGCGGCCCGGGTGGAGCGGGCCCGTGACGCCTGCGTGCGGGCGGGGGACACGTGGGGCGCGGCGGTCGCGCGGGAGACCCTGGCCCGGGCGGCCTTCGCCCGGGGCGACCTCGCCGGAGCCCGGCGGGAGGCGCTGGAGGCCGAGCGGGCACTGCGCGTCCTCGGTGACCGGTGGGGGATCCTGCGCGCCTCCGACACCCTGGCCCAGGTCGCCGAGGCCCGCGGCGACCTGGCGGAGACGACCCGGCGTCACGAGGAGGGGCTGCGCATCGCCGAGGGCCTCCGGCTGTGGCACACGTTCTCCCTCAAGCTCTCCGGCCTGGGGCGGGTCGCCCTGCTCAACGCGGACCTGGACCGGGCCGACGCGCTGCACGCCCGGGCGCTGCGGGTGGCCGAGGAGCACGCGGACCCGGTGGGCGAGCAGTTCGCGGACGCAGGGATCGCCCTGGCCGCCCGCCGCCGGGGAGACCTGGACCTGGCCGAGCGGTCGCTGCTGCGCCGCCTGGAGTGGAACCGGCGCGTGGACGGCCGGATCGGGACCGCCTTCATCCTCACCCAGCTGGGGTTCGTCGCCGAACAGCGCGGCGATGCGGAGGCGGCTCTGGAACTGCACGGACGGGCGCGGCGTGAGGCCGAGCGCAGCGGCGACCCGCGTGCGGTCGCCCTGGCGATGGAGGGGCTGGCCGGAGCACACGCGCTGGCGGGCGGGTACGGCCGGGCGTCGCGGCTGCTGGAGCGGGCCGCGGCCCTGCGGGAGGAGGCGGGTGCGCCGCTGGCGGCGGTCGAGCGCTGGGACGTGGACCGGGTCAACGGGCGGATCGGTGCGGGTGGTGCCCGCCGCGAGGCGACGGGCACCGCGGTCGGCGACGCGCCCTGAGCTGTGCCGGACCCGAAGCGCCGCGGACGGCGCGGGACCCGGAGCGCTCCGGCGGGCGGGTCAGCGGGTGAAGTCGTCGGGGCCCCGGGCGGGACCGTGGTAGAACAGGCGGTCCGTCTCGTCCTCGGGCACGGTCGGGTAGGTCGGGCCGTTCCCGGCGGGCGCGCGGTGGGCGACCGTTCCCAGGACCGGCGCCAGCATGGCGTCGGCGACCGCGTCGCGCAGCTCCGGGAGCAGCGCGTACAGCACGTCGCCGGGGCAGGCGGTGGCGTTGAAGTCGCGGTGGCCCAGGATCGCGCTGTGCGGATCGAGCCGGTAGGCCCCGCACAGCCACGCCAGAGTGGCCACCAGCGCGTCGGTCAGGGCCCCGGTCGGGCTCACGCTCGTGTAGAGGCCCTCGTTCTCGATGCCGATACAGGTGCTGTTGTTGTTGGCCACGTGCGCGCCCACGACGTGGCTGCCCTCGCGGATGGCGGCGAAACTGCGGTCGCGGCCCTCCATGACGTGGCCGCCGCGGCTGATGGTGAGCTGCTGGCCGGTGTCCAGCCAGCCGTTGGAGTCCATGTGGTAGTTCTGGATCGCCCTGGACAGGGCGTAGGCGTGGCTGAGCGAGTAGTCGGTGCTGTTGGCCGTCGCGGTGTGGTGGACCACGATGTAGCTGGGCGCGGTGGTCAGGATCTGGACCCGGCCCGCGGGCGAGCGCGCTCCCCAGTCGGCCCGGGTGTGCAGGGGTGGTTCGGCCACCCCCGCGGAGGCGTTCGCGCCGCCCGCGGTGAACGCCCCGCCGAGAACGGCGGCGCCGGAGGCCAACGCGGCCCCGCGCAGGACGGTGCGTCTGTCCGGACCTGACCGGTGGGTTCTGGTCATGGGTGATCCTTCGGCTCGTGTCATGACTTGCCAGTCCATAAGAGAACACGGACCACCCACGGTGCACAAAGTGTGACGCGGTGAATTTTCATGGCCGTGACCGGCCAGAACGCCACTCTTTGACCCCATGGGTAGAAGTAGGTCGTCGGTGTACAAGACGGCGGAGAAACGATAGAGCGGGAATGCGCGTTTTCCGCTGTTCCATCCCCGCCTCTTTGCTCGTCTTTTCCGTTGTCCTCGACAGGTCTTTTCCGAACCGCGGTGCCCGAGCCCGGCACCGGTTCCCGTCGGGCGCCGGGCGGTGCCCCCGGAGCGCCACCGCCCTTGACTGCGCCGCTGTCCGGCCCCGGGCGTTTGCTGTACGATCCCTGGCTATTCAGGCGTCCCGTGCCCCGGGCTCCTTCTCCCCCACCCCGAGAACCGACGGAAGAAGAAGAGGACCCATGACGAGTACGACCGCCGAGAGGACCGGGCGCCCCGGGACGGTGGAGGCGGCCTTCCTGCTCCTGCTCGCCCTGATCGCCGTCGACCTGGTGCTGTGGGTGCTGAACGTGTTCGTTGTCGCCCCCACCGGCCTGGACAGTATGCGCGCGGCCGCGGGCGAGGAGGGGGGCCTGCGCCAGGCCGCCGTGTCCGGCGCCGCCACGCTGCTGTTCGCGGCGGTGGGCGTCCTCCTCGCCGTCCTGGTGCGCCGGGGCCGCAACTGGGCGCGCCTCCTGATCGCCGCCGCCGCTGCCCTCGTCGTGCTCATGGACCTGGCCACCGCGAACATGGACGCCATCGTGTGGCCGCCGGCCGGGATGTCGGCCTACGACGTCCTCGGTTACGCCGTTCCGGGACTGCTGGGGCTTTCCGCCCTCGTGCTGCTGTTCCTGCCCGCGTCCAACGCCTACTTCTCGCGCGGGGCGCGAGCCGAGTAGGCCCCGCGGCGGACGGCACCGGCGTCAGCCGGGGCCCGGGCCGTGCGGGACGACCATGGACAGCACCCCGGGCAGGCCCGCCCAGTCACTGGTCACCGTGGTGGCCCCGGCCTGCGCGAGTTCGCGCACGCGGGCGGCGGCCTCCTCCGGGGAGGGGGTGCGCGCGTCGATCGCGGGGGACACCGCGTGGGCGTCGGTCATCACCAGGAGGTAGTCGTTCTCGCCGTACCAGGAGGTGTCGATGCCCCCGGTGTAGGCCGGGGCGCTGCCGTCGAAGACCACGAACCACGGCCGCAGCTCCTCGGCGTAGCGCTCGCGCGGGTCGCCGCCGCGGGCTCCGAGCACCGCCGGGAAGGTGGCCGCCTCGTCCAGGCGGCCCCCGGCGGCCAGGTCGCGCAGGCGCGACGCCTGCTCCTCGTCGGTCCACAGGTCGTCGAAGGGGTTGCCCTGCTCGAAGGTGCCCGGGGTCAGGTAGACGACGACCCTCCCGGCCAGAGCGCCGCGCGAGGGCCAGCCGTCGGCGCGCACCGCCTCGTCCAGGGTGGCGTGGGCGCCCGCCAGCAGGTCGTCCGGCCGGAACAGGGCGTCGCCCAGGACCTGGTCGGCGAGCGCGTCGAACTCGGCGGGGCCCAGACCCGCCTCGGCGTGGTAGCCCTTCTTCATCTCGACCTTGAGCAGCAGCGGCGGGTGGCCGGGGTTGGCCTCGTGCCAGGTGCGCACGTCGCGCAGGCAGTCGGCGAGGTCGCCGTCGCCGCCCCGGCGCAGTTCGTCGGGGCTGGTGGCCCCGGCGCAGTTGTTGTGCTGGCCGACCAGTTCGTGGTTGACCCGCCAGGTGCCGAACCACTCGTCGGTCCACACGTCCAGTTCCAGGAGCCCGGCACCGGAGTCGAGGGCGTCGGCGAAGTGGGGGAAGGTCGCCGTCTCGTAGGCGTTGTGCACGCCCACGGAGGTGGTCTGGGAGAGGGCCTGCTCGGCAGCGGAGGCGGGGGAGGGGGCGCTGATCAGGGCGAGGGCGAGCGCGGCGCAGGTCAGCGCGGCGGTGCGGGCGGAGGGCATGGGGGTCCTTCGGCGCTGGGGGTCACTGACTGGTGGTCAATCAACCACAGGTCACCGCTCGTGCGCAAAGGGTCATGCTCCGGAAGGTGGCGCGGGGCCCAACGGAGGATGAAGTCCCGTCGGGCCCCGCGAAGTCCGGGGGTTCAGGCCACGGGCTCGGGCGCGCGGTCCCGCTCCTCGGCGCGGGGGGCCAGACGCCCGGTGCGGTGCAGCCACCAGTCCGCGACCAGGGTGCCCAGGGGAGGCACGGAGGCGGCCAGGGCCACCAGGGTCGCCCACAGGTTCCAGCGCAGGTGCAGGGCGGCGGCCAGGGTGACCACCACGTAGAGCACGAAGGCGCCCCCGTGCAGGGGGCCGAAGAGGTGCACGCCCGCCTCGCTGCCGCTGCCCAGGTACTTGACGTACATGCCGCCCAGGAGGCCGATCCAGGTCAGGGCCTCGATGATCGCCACCACGCGGAAGACGATCGCTGTGACACGGGGACTGATGCTCACGCTGTTCCTCGGACTCGCTCGGTTCTGGACAGGAGGGGAGGTTCCCGGCGCCCGCCGGGCCCGGACCGCTCCCAGGCTAGGACACGTTTTCGAGTGGCCGAATCCGGGGCGGAAGGTGCGAAAGCACACGTTCGGGCGTTCCGCGCGCACCGGTGACGGGCCCCTCCGGCCCGGCCCGTGGCGGTGGGCACAGGTCGGGGGAGACGGAGGACCCGGGGGCACGCGCCCCCGGGTCCTCAGCGGGCCTCTTCGACCGGGCTTCTTCGGCCGAGCCCTCCCGGCCGAGTCGCCTCAGCCGGGTCGCACCGAGCCCGGCACCGTCAGCCCAGGGCCTCCACCACGACCTCGGCGGCCCCGGCGATCAGCGCGTTGTCGTACTCGGCGTCCTCCTCGTCACGGCTGGACATGACGGCGAGGACGATGGGGTCGCCCTCCGGGGGCCACAGGACGGCGATGTCGTTGCGCGTGCCGTAGTTCCCGCTCCCCGTCTTGTCGCCGACCTCCCAGCCCTCGGGCACCCCGGCGCGGATCAGCTCGTCCCCGGTCAGGTTGTCGACGAGCATCCGCGTGAGCACCTCGCGCCGGTCCTCGGGCAGGGCGTCGCCGAGGACGAACTCGCGCAGGCTCCCGGCCATGGCGCGCGGCGTGCTCGTGTCCCGGGTGTCACCGGGAGCCCACCGGCTCAGGCCGGGTTCGACGCGGTCGGCCTCGATCACGTCGTCGCCCATCTCCTCCATCGCCTCCTCGAACCCGTCGGGTCCGCCGAGCTCGTCGAAGAGCAGGTTGGCGGCGGTGTTGTCGCTGTAGCGGACGGCGGCGTCGGCCACCTCCACCAGGGGCAGCCCGGTGTCGACGTGCTGTTCGGTGACCGGTGAGTGGCCGAACACGTCGTCGGCGTCGTAGGTGACGACCTCCTCCATCTCCTCGGGCGTGTTCCGCTGGAGCACCAGCGCCGCGCTGAAGGCCTTGTGGGTGGAGCAGTAGGCGAACCGCTCGTCGGGGCGGTGCGCGACCTCCTCGCCGCTGCCGGTGTCCACCGCGTAGACGCCCAGCCGCGCGTCGAACTCCTCCTCCAGGTCCGCGAACTCGTCGGCGAACCCGGCGGAGAGGTCGGCCGGGGCCGACCGCCCGGCCGAGCCCTCGGCGGAGGGCCCGGCCGAGGGCTCCGTCCCCGGAGCCGGTCCGGAACCGTCCGCCCCGCAGGCGGCGGCGGGAACGAGGGTGACCGCGGCCAGGGCCGCGAGTCCGGTGCGCCGTAGGGGTGAAAGCAACATTTTCCCTGCTCCTTCTGTCCTGGGGACGTCCGGTCTCCGTGCCCGGTCGGCACGGAGCGGCGTCAGGCCAGCTCCTCCGCGACGACCTCGGCGGCCCGGGCGATCAGGGCGTTGTCGTACTCGGCGTCCTCCTCGTCACGGCTGGACATGACGGCGAGGACGATGGGGTCGCCCTCCGGGGGCCAGATGACGGCGATGTCGTTGCGCGTGCCGTGGCTCCCGGCGCCGGTCTTGTCGCCGACCCTCCAGTCCTCGGGCACCCCGGCGCGGATCAGCTCGTCGCCGGTGGTGTTGTTGACGAGCATGTTGTTGAGCACCTCGCGCCGGTCCTCGGGCAGGGCGTCGCCGAGGGTGAACTCGCGCAGGCTCCCGGCCATGGCGCGCGGTGTACTCGTGTCGCTGGTGTCCCCGGGGGTCCAGTCGTTCAGCTCGGTCTCGAGCCGCTCCGGGTCGGTGACGTCGTCGCCGATCGCCTCCAGTTCGTCCTCGAACGCGTCCGGCCCGCCCAGCTCCTCGAAGAGCAGGTTGGCGGCGGTGTTGTCGCTGTGGCGGACGGCGGCGTCGGCCACCTCCATCAGCGTCATGCCCGTGTCCACGTGCTGCTCGGTGATCGGCGAGTAGTCGACCAGGTCCTCCTCGGTGTAGGTGACGACCTCCTCCATCTCCTCGGGCGTGTTCTGCTGGAGCACCAGTGCCGCGGTCAGGGCCTTGTGCGTCGAGGCGTAGGCGAACCGCTCGTCGGGGCGGTGCTCGACCTCCTCGCCGCTGCCGGTGTCCACCGCGTAGACGCCCAGCCGCGCGTCGAACTCCTCCTCCAACCGCTCGAACTCCCGGGCGGGACCGCCGGAGGCCGCCGGAGAGGCCGACTGCTCCGCCTCGGGGGTCGCGGCGCCGTTGGCCGCCGCGCAGCCGGTGGCGGGGACGAGGACGACCGCGGCCAGGGCCGCGAGTCCGGTGCGCCGGTGGGATGAGAACACCATGTGTGCCTGCTCTTCCTGTCCTGGGTGTGCGCGGGTCTTCGTCCGGGGCCGAAGGCGGTCCGGACACGGAAGACCCCCGGTCAGCCGTGCGGGAACCCGCACGCGCCGCCCTGCCGGGCGGCCTCGACCAGCAGTCTGACCGCTGGCAATGATGCTGTCCAAGACAGAAACGACCATTTCCATGCCAGAACGGCATACTATGAGGGCCATGGACCTCGTCGGCGCCTGCAAGGCGTTCGTGAACGTGAGCGAGAGGGGCAGCTTCACCCTCGGAGCCGCCGCCGCGCGCATCCCCCAGCCGGTCGCCAGCAGGCGCATCGCCGCCCTGGAGAGACACCTGGGCGCCCGCCTGTTCGACCGCTCCACCCGCCGGGCCACCCTCACCCAGTTCGGCCGCGACATGCTGCCCTCGGCCAGGCGCCTGGTCCGGCTGGCCGAGGAGATGGAGCACGACGCCGAGAGGGCGGCGCTGCGCCCGCTGCGCCTGGCCGTGCCCGACACCTGCGCCACGCGCGACCTCGCCCTCCTGGGCGCCGAGGCCCGCGAGGAGGGCATCCACCTGGACTTCCGCTCCGCCGCGCCCGCGGCGCGGACCGAGCTGCTGGGCGCCCGCGAGGTGCGCGCCGCCCTGGCGGGGGTGCCGCCCGGCGAGGCCGCGTGGACGGTCCCGCTGGGGCTGGCGGGCGCCGGGGAACCGCGCGCCGGGGCCGTCTACCTGGAGACCCTGCGCCTGCCCCGCGACCGCTCGTCCTCGCGCGGCCGCCGCGTCTGGCTCCAGCCCGAGGACGACGTCCCCCACGTGCGCGATCCCCTCAACCGCCTGCGCGACGCCGTGGGCCTGCGGCCCGGCCAGGTGGTCCTCGCCGCCTCCCTGGCCTCCGCCGCAGCCGAGGTCCTGGGTTCGGAGGACCTCCTGCTCTGCTCGCCCCGCCAGGCCGAGGACCTGGGACTGTACTGGCGCCCCACGGGCGAGGTCCGCCTCGCCCGCGGCTACGAGGTGGCCGCCGAGACCGGGGACGAGGCGGAGCGGCTGCGCGCCCTCCTGGGACGGGCGATCGCCCGCTGCCTGGGCGCCCCGGCGGGGGAGGGCCGTCCCGGCACGGGCGGGCGCGAACCGCTCGGGCGCCCCGACCCCGGACAGGAGTCCGCGTGAGCGCCACCGCCCTGGTCCGCGACCTGCGCCGCGAACTCGACGAGGGGGGACTGCGGGGCTCCTTCCTCGTACGTGACCTGCGCACGGGCGAGGAACTGGGCATCGAACCCGACCTGGAGTTCTCGACGGCCTCGCTCGTCAAGGTCCCGCTCGCCGTCGCCACGCTCGAACGGATCCGCGCGGGGGAGATCGACGGCGCGGAGCAGGTCCTCGTGCAGCCGGGCCGGATCACCACCCCGGGGCCCACCGGGGTGAGCCGGTTCCGCCACCCGGCCCGCGTCAGCGTCGAGGACCTGCTCTACCTCAGCATGTGCCTGAGCGACAACGCCGCCACCGACGCCCTGTTCGAGATCACCCCTCCCGAACGGGTCGCCGCGTCGCTGCGCGCGGCCGGGCTGCGCGGCATCACCGTCCGGCACACGATGCGCGGCCTCAGCGACACCCCCGCCGACCGGCTCGGCCCCGAGGGCGCGCACCTGGCGCACTCGCTGGCCATCGGCGAGGGCACCGCCGGACGGGGGCACCGCATCGAGCAGCTCGACGTCACCCGGGCCAGCTCCGGGGCGGCCCGGGCCTTCGCCGACCTGCTGGAGGCGCTGTGGCGGCCCCGGGCGATCGACCCGGACGTGGCCGCCCGGGTGCGGGAGCTGATGGGCGACAACCTGCTGCGCCACCGGCTGGCCCCCGACTTCACCTCCGACCTCTCCCGGTGGTCGTCCAAGACCGGGACCCTGCTCAACCTGCGCCACGAGATCGGTGTGGTCGAGCACGCCGACGGCCAGGCCTTCGCCGTCGCGGTGCTCACCGAGTCGCGCGTGCCCGCCTACCACCAGCCGGGGGCCGAGGCGCTCATGGCGCGCGTGGCGCGGGAGCTGCGCGACCACCTGCGCGCGGGAGTCCGCTGACCGACGAGGAGCACTCCTTCACCGCGATCCCGTACCCGTAGCCGAAGTCGGCGCCCGAACCCCGCTGTAAGACGCGGGCCGGGGCCCCCGGGCCACACCGGCGACTCGTGCGGCCCGACCATGGGGGCGGGCCTCAGCCCCGGGCGGTGAGCCCGAGGGCCGGGGCGAGCCGGGCCAGCACCGGCAGGATGTCGCCGTCCTCGGCCAGCGGCTGCACCGCGACGTGGTCCGCGCCCGCCTCCAGGTGCGCGCGCAGCTCCGCCGCCGCCGACTCCGGCGCGCCCTGCGCGACCATGGCGTCCACCAGCGCGTCGCTGCCGCCGTCGGCGAAGTCCTCGTCGGAGAAGCCCAGGCGCCGGAAGTTGGCGAGGTAGTTGGTCAGCCGGTTGTCGACGTAGACGCTGAGCCCCTTCCTGCCGGTGCGCCGGGTCCGCTCGCGGTCCTCGCCCAGGGCCACCTTGTGCTCGGGAGCCAGCAGCGGGCCCTGGCCCAGTGCCTCGCGCGCGCCGCGGGTGAACTCGGGGTTGACCAGGTAGGGGTGGGCTCCGGCGGAGCGCTCGGCGGACAGGCCGAGCATCCGCGGCCCCAGGGCGGCGACCACGCGCCGGTCCGCGGGCACGCCGCCGCGGTCGAGGGCGTCCAGGTAGTCCACCACCGCGCCGAAGGGCCTGACCGCCTCGGGGCCGTTGGCCTCGCGGTGGCCCGCGCCGATGCCGAGCAGGAACCGGCCGGGGTGCTCGGACTCGATCCGGCGGAAGGAGTCGGCCAGCGCCTCCGCGTCCGCGGTCCAGATGTTGACGATGCCCGTCGCGACCGCGATCCGCGACGTCGCGGCCAGTGCCGTGGACACCTCCTCCAGATCTGCGCCGGGGGAGCCGCCGACCCAGACGGCTCCGTAGCCGAGCCGTTCGATCTCGGCGGCCGCGTCGGCGGTCAGGTCGGTCCTCGTCACCCACACTCCGTAGGTCCCCAGGTCGACGGCGGTGGCGTTCAGGCTCATGTCGGGCCTTTCTTGACGGTGGTGTCGGCGTGCCGCCCCCGGCGGCCCGCCGGACGGACACGGGGGACCTACCCACCTTCCTCCCCGAACGAGCGCCCCCGGGCGGGGAAGGGGAGTCCTCCTGGCCGCCGTGCCCCGTTCTGGGCGGAGCACCGGGCGCGTCTCCCCGGGACGTGCTCCGTGCCGCCCGCCCGGTGCGGAGCCGAGGGCCCGGCCGCCGGGACGGACCACGGCGCCCGCGCGGCGCGAAGACTCCGGTCACAGCGGGTGCAGGCGCTCGGCCGCGCCCGCGCGCACGGCCTCCGAGACCCGGTCCAGGACCGGGGAGCGCAGGTTCCACCGCTGCCAGTACAGGCGCACGTCCACGGGGCGGTCCGGGGCCAGGGCCACGAGCCGCCCCGAGGCGATGTGCTCCGAGCACTGCGGTTCGGGCACCACGCCCCACCCGAACCCGAGCAGGACGGCCCGGGCGAAGTCCTCCGAGGCCGGGACGTAGTGCCGGGGGCCGGAGGGCTCACCGCCGGGGGACTCGCGCAGGAACCGGTCCTGGAGGTCGTCGCGGCGGTCGAAGTTGACCACCGGAGCCCGGGCGAGCAGCTCCGGGTCCGCCCGGCCGCCGAGGTGCTCCCGGTCGAAACCCGGACTGCACACCGCGTGGTAGCGCATCGCGCCCAGCCCCGCCACGGTGCACCCCTGGACCGCCTCGGGGGTGGAGGTCACGGCGGCCATCACCGCCCCCGAACGCAGCAGGGAGGTGGTGTGCTCCTCGTCCTCGCGGTGGATCTCGAACACCGCGCCCAGGTCGTCGGGCGGGTCCGCCAGCGCCTCCAGGAACCAGGTGGCCAGGCTGTCGGCGTTGACGGCCAGCGGCACCGACACCCGGCCCCGCTCGCGCTCGCCCAGCCGCAGCTCCGCGGAGGCGTCCTCGTCCAGCAGCAGCACCTGGCGGGCGTAGCGCAGCACCACGTCCCCGGCGGCGGTGGTCCGCACGGGGTTCGTGCGCTGGACCAGCACACGGCCCGCGGTCTGCTCCATCGCCCGGACCCGCTGGGACACCGCCGAGGCCGTCACGTGCAGCCGCCGCGCGGCGGCATCGAAGGTGCCCTCGTCCACCAGGGTCGTCAGGGTGCGCAGATGGTCGAACTGGAATGGCATTTTAAGCCTCTCTCAGGGATCCTAAGAAAGTTTAGCTTTACTGCACACGGGTGCCCGACCTAGCGTTTCGGGGTGAACGAGACACTCCTCCCCGCCATGCTCGGCCTCGGTACCGGACTGGCGCTCATCGTGGCCATCGGCGCCCAGAACGCCCACGTCCTGCGGATCGGCATCGAGGGCCGCACCGGCACCGTCCTGCCGGTGGTGCTGGTCTGCGCCCTGTCCGACGCCGTGCTCATCACGGCCGGGGTCCTCGGCGTCGGTGTCGTCGTCGAGGCCGCGCCCCTCGCCGTCACCGCGGTTCGCCTGCTGGGCGCGGGCTTCCTGGTCGCCTACGGCCTGTCCGCCGCGCGGCGCGTCCTGCGCCCCGGCTCCCTCGTGGTCGGCGGCGGGCCCTCCGCCGGACGCGGGGCCGCGGTGACCACGGCGCTGGTGCTCACCTGGCTCAACCCGCACGTGTACCTGGACACGGTGGTGTTCCTGGGCTCCCTGGCCAACCAGCAGGACGGCGACGCGCGTTGGTGGTGGACGGCGGGCGCGGTCACGGGCAGCCTCGTGTGGTTCTTCGGGCTGGGCTTCGGCGCCCGCCTGCTGCGCCCGGTCTTCGCCCGCCCGGGCGCCTGGCGGGTCCTGGACGCGCTCATCGCCGCCGTCATGCTCACCCTGGGCGTGCGCATGGCACTCGGCGCCTGAGCCCTCCCGCGCCGCGCCGGGCCGCCCGCTCAGGGCGTCCCCCGGGGCGGGACGGCCGTGCCGGGGCGGCAAGGGGGCGAGCCGCTCCGGTGCGGCCGAGCGGATCCGCCCCGCGTTCCGGTCGGGCGCGTCGGCCGGTCGGAAGGAGGCAGGTGGCCGGGCCCCGGGGCCGCCCGGCGGGGTCCGGGCGCCGGAGACGGCCCCTCCGGACCGCCCCCACCGCTGCCGCCGTTGCGTGGCACGGGTCTCTCCCTGGGGGTCGTGCACGCCCCTGCTATAAAACGTTTCAAGCAAGGAAGGGTTGCCTGACCAGGCTAGAGATAGGGTGAACCTTGACACACGAGAAGAGCTGGCGGTAGTTTCAGCCCAGCCTGAGTGAAACGATTCAATGGGCCTTCTCGCCGGTCGGACCGGCGGGCGCGCCCTCCCCGAACGGAGCCCCACCGTGGCAGCACTCCCCGAACGCGGCGCGGACGCCCTGGCCGTCCTGCGGCGCCAGCACATCGAACTCCCCTCCTGGGCCTTCGGGAACTCCGGTACCCGGTTCAAGGTGTTCGCGCAGCCCGGCGTCCCCCGCGACCCCTGGGAGAAGGTCGCCGACTCCGCCGAGGTCCACCGCCTCACCGGGGTCGCCCCCACGGTCGCCCTGCACATCCCCTGGGACCGGGTCGACGACTACGCCGCGCTCGCCGCCCACGCGCGCGACCTGGGCATCGGTGTCGGCGCCATCAACGCCAACGTCTTCCAGGACGACGACTACCGGCTCGGCAGCGTCACCAACCCCGACCCGGGCGTGCGCCGCAAGGCGATCGACCACCTGCTGGAGTGCGTGGACGTCATGGACGCCACCGGCTCGCGCGACCTCAAGCTGTGGTTCGCCGACGGCACCAACTACCCCGGCCAGGACGACCTGCGCGCCCGCCAGGACCGCCTCGCCGAGGCCCTGTCCGAGGTCTACGACCGGCTCGGCCCCGACCAGCGCCTGCTGCTGGAGTACAAGCTCTTCGAGCCCGCCTTCTACGCCACCGACGTCCCCGACTGGGGCACCGCCTACGCCCACTGCCTGGAGCTGGGGGAGAAGGCCGTGGTCTGCGTGGACACCGGCCACCACGCCGCGCACACCAACATCGAGTTCATCGTCGCGTTCCTGCTGCGCGCCGGGAAGCTCGGCGCCTTCGACTTCAACTCGCGCTTCTACGCCGACGACGACCTCATGGTCGGCGCCGCCGACCCCTTCCAGCTCTTCCGCATCATGTACGAGGTCGTACGCGGCGGCGGCCTGGCCGCCGACACCGGGGTCGCGTTCATGCTCGACCAGTGCCACAACATCGAACCCAAGATCGCCGGTCAGATCCGCTCGGTCATGAACGTGCAGGAGGCCACCGCCAAGGCCCTGCTCGTGGACGCCGACGCGCTCGCCGCCGCCCAGCGCGAGGGCGACGTCCTGGCCGCCAACGCCGCCCTGATGGACGCCTACAACACCGACGTGCGGCCCCTGCTCGCCGACCTGCGCCGGGATCAGGGCCTGGACCCCGACCCCATGGCCGCGCACGCCCGCTCCGGCTACGCCGAGCGCGTCGCCGAGGAGCGCAGGGGCGGCACCCAGGCCGGGTGGGGCGCGTGAACCGGCCGCCGTCCACGCCAGAGCACAGCAGCACCGAACAGGGAGACCCCGTGTCCGACGTCGTCGAACAGCTCCTCGCCCGCAGCAACACCCTCGGCGCCGACCCGCGCAACACCAACTTCGCGGGGGGCAACACCTCCGCCGCGGGCACCCGCACCGACCCCGTCACCGGACAGGACGTCGACCTGCTGTGGGTCAAGGGCTCCGGCGGAGACCTGGGCACCCTCACCGAGGACGGCCTGGCCGTGCTGCGCCTGGACCGCCTGCGCGCCCTCGTGGACGTCTACCCCGGCGAGGACCGCGAGGACGAGATGGTCGCCGCCTTCGACCACTGCCTGTTCGGCAGGGGCGGCGCCGCGCCCTCCATCGACACCGCCATGCACGGCCTGCTGCGCGCCGCGCACGTGGACCACCTGCACCCCGACTCCGGCATCGCCCTGGCCACCGCCGCGGACGGCGAGCGCCTGACCCGCGAGTGCTTCGGCGACCGCGTGGTGTGGGTGCCCTGGCGCCGCCCCGGGTTCCAGCTCGGCCTGGACATCGCCCGCATCGCCGAGGAGAACCCCGACGCCATCGGCGCGATCCTGGGCGGCCACGGCATCACCGCCTGGGCCGAGACCAGCGAGCAGTGCCAGGCCAACTCCCTGGAGATCATCCGCACCGCCGAGGGGTTCCTGGAGGAGAACGGCCGCCCCGAACCCTTCGGACCCGTCCTGGACGGCTACGGTGCCCTGCCCGAGGCCGAGCGACGCCGGCGCGCCGCCGCCCTGGCCCCGGTCATCCGCGGGCTGGCCTCCACCGACCACCCCCAGGTGGGCCGCTTCACCGACAGCGACGTGGTCCTGGACTTCCTGGCCGGGGCCGAGCACCCCCGCCTGGCCGCGCTGGGGACCTCCTGCCCCGACCACTTCCTGCGCACCAAGGTCCGCCCCCTGGTGCTCGACCTGCCCGCCGACGCCCCGCTGGAGCGGGCCGTGGAGCGCCTGCGCGAACTGCACGGGGAGTACCGGGCCGAGTACCGCGCCTACTACGAGCGCCACGCCGACGCCGACAGCCCCGCCATGCGCGGCGCCGACCCGGCGATCGTGCTGGTCCCCGGAGTGGGCATGTTCTCCTTCGGCAAGGACGCCAAGACCGCGCGCGTGGCGGGCGAGTTCTACGTCAACGCGATCAACGTGATGCGCGGCGCCGAGTCCGTCTCCACCTACCGGCCCATCGAGGAGTCGGAGAAGTTCCGCATCGAGTACTGGGCGCTGGAGGAGGCCAAGCTCGCCCGCCTGCCCGAGCCCAAGCCGCTCGCCGCCCGGGTCGCCCTGGTCACGGGCGCGGCCAGCGGTATCGGCAAGGCCATCGCCGCCCGCCTGGCGCGCGAGGGCGCCTGCGTGGTCGTGGCCGACCTGGACGCCGACAGGGCGGCCGCCGCCGCGGCCGAACTGGGCGGCTCCGACACGGCCGTGGGCGTGGCCTGCGACGTCAGCGACGCGGACGCGGTGTCCCGCGCCTTCGCCGCGGCGGCCCTGGCCTTCGGCGGCGTGGACCTGGTGGTCAACAACGCCGGTCTGTCCATCTCCAAGCCGCTGCTGGAGACCACCGAGCGCGACTGGGACCTCCAGCACGACGTCATGGCCAAGGGGTCCTTCCTGGTCTCGCGCGAGGCGGCCCGGACGATGACCGCCCAGGGCATGGGCGGCGACATCGTCTACATCGCCTCCAAGAACGCCGTGTTCGCCGGTCCCAACAACGTCGCCTACTCCGCGGTCAAGGCCGACCAGGCCCACCAGGTGCGGTTGCTGGCCGCCGAACTGGGCGGCGAGGGCATCCGGGTCAACGGCGTCAACCCCGACGGGGTGGTGCGCGGCTCGGGCATCTTCGCCGGGGGCTGGGGCGCCCAGCGGGCCAAGGTGTACGGGGTCCGGGAGGAGGACCTGGGCGCGTTCTACGCCCAGCGCACCATCCTGGGCCGCGAGGTGCTGCCCGAGCACGTGGCCAACGCGGTGTTCGCGCTGACCGCGGGCGAGCTGTCGCACACCACCGGCCTGCACATCCCCGTGGACAGCGGCGTCGCCGCGGCCTTCCTGCGATGAGCGCCGCCGGAGGGGGCGCCGTCCACGCCGCCGTCGACCTGGGCGCCTCCAGCGGCCGGGTCATCGCCGGGCGGTTCGAGGACGGGCGACTGCGCACCGAGGAGGTCGCCCGCTTCCCCAACGGACCGGTCACCGTGCCCGCGGGAAGCCGCGCCAGCCTGCACTGGGACGTGCTGTCCCTGTACGCGGGCGTGGTCGAGGGGCTTCGCCGGGCCGCCGGGCCCCACGGCCTGGCCTCGGTCGGCGTGGACTCCTGGGCGGTGGACTACGGGCTGCTGGACGCCGACGGCGCCCTGCTCGGCAACCCCGTGCACTACCGCGACGGGCGCACCGACGGGGTGCCCGAGCGGGTGTTCGCGCACCTGCCCGCCGAACGGATGTACGCGGTCAACGGGTTGCAGGTGCAGCCGTTCAACACGGTGTTCCAGCTCGCCGCCGCCTCCGGTGGCGCCCAGCTGGCCGCGGCCCGCGATCTGCTGCTCGTGCCCGACCTTCTCGGGTACTGGCTGACGGGCGAGCGGGTCGCGGAGCTGACCAACGCCTCCACCACCGGCCTGGTCGACGTGCGCGAACGCCGCTGGGCCGACGCCTGCCTGGACCTGCTGGAGACGGGCTTCGGCGTCGCGGCGCGGGACCTGCTGCCCGGTCTGGTCGAACCCGGAACCGTCGTCGGCGCCCTCCGGGACGGCCCGGAACCCGGTGCGGGCCTCGGCGCGGCGGCGGGCGCGCCGCTGGTGGCGGTGGGCTCGCACGACACCGCCTCCGCCGTGGTGGCCGTGCCCGCGGCCACGCGCCGCTTCGCCTACGTCTCCTCGGGGACGTGGTCGCTGGTGGGCGTGGAGCTGGACGCCCCGGTGCGCACCGAGGCCAGCCGGGCGGCCAACTTCACCAACGAGCTGGGCGTGGACGGCACGGTGCGCTACCTGCGTAACGTCGCCGGACTGTGGTTGCTCCAGGAGTCGCTGCGCACCTGGCGGGAGCGGGGGCGGGAGGTGGACCTGGCCGACCTGCTGGCGCGGACCGCCCGCGTGCCCGCGCTCTCGTGCGTGGTGGACGTGGACGACCCCCGGTTCCTGCCGCCGGGGGACATGCCCGCGCGGATCGCCGCGTTCGCCGCCGAGACCGGGCAGCGCCCGCCGGAGGGCGAGGCCGAGGTGGCGCGGTGCGTGGTGGACTCCCTGGCGCTGGCCTACCGCCGGGCGGTGCGCCAGGCCGCCGAGCTGAGCGGGACGGACGTGGAGGTGGTCCACGTGGTCGGCGGGGGCTCGCGCAACGCGCTGCTGTGCCAGCTCACCGCGGACGCGGTCGGGCTGGAGGTCGTCGCCGGACCCGCCGAGGGGGCGGCGATCGGCAACCTGCTGGTGCAGGCCCGCGCGGTCGGGGCGGTGGAGGGCGGTCTGGCCGACCTGCGCCGGATCGTGGCCGACTCCACCGAGGTCAGCCGGTACCGGCCGAGCGCGCCGCGGGCCCCGTGGGAGGCCGCCGAGCGTCTGCTCCACGGCTGAGGCCGGGCCTGCCGTCGAGGTCGGATGGGCCGCCGGGGTTCCGGCGGCCCCTCGGCGTCCGTGCTCGGTGTGTTCGCGCTTCCCGGGACCGCCGTGTGGGCGGCCAGGCGCCGGGCTGTGCGGCCAGAGCCGGGGAAGCCCGCACAAGACGACGGGGTCGGTGCTCGCGTGCGAGCACCGACCCCGTTCGGTCAGCTGTCAGGTGAGGGAGGCCTTCGCGGCGGCGCGGCGCGGTCGGCCCGTTCGCGCGGGGCTGCCGTTCCAGGCGCGGCGCCCGCGAGTCGGCGTGACCGTGAGGCCCCGCCCGGCCGGTTCGGTCTCCCGCCTCGGCTCCGGTGCCCGGCTGGCGGGGGTCTCCGCCACGGTCTCCGTCACGTTCACGGCCCGCACGGGCGCGGGGGAGGGCTGGGGGCTCCGCCGCAGGGCCGTGAGCGCCCTGCGCGCCGCACCCCTGCGGACTCCCAGCCCGCTTCTGGACCCCATCGGGACCAGGGTGTCCACGACCACCGCTACCGTGACCGCAACCGCTACGAAAATCGCCAGCGTCATGTTCCCCCGCTCCCCTTTTCCCCGGACGGCCGTGGCCGTTGATCGCTCACTCCGGCCGCTGCGCCCTCCGCACCGACGACCCGATGTCTCTGCAAGGTGCCCGTGTGATCACCTCTGAAACCCCAGGGAGAACAGTGTGTCGTCCGCCGCGCGGTCGAGGACGACTCTAGGCGCGGCCTACGACGCTTTCCGGGCCGCCGTCCGGACCGCGCTCACCGGCTCGGAAGCCGCCGGGGCCTGTTCCTTCGGCTCCTCCGCGATCCGGGACCCGTACGGGAACCGGTACCGCCTTCCCCGGCACACGTCAGGTTCGCGACCGGTTACGGACAGTACGGTGTGCGAACAGGTGCTGGGACAAAGCGGTGGCGCTGCCGCCCGTGAACGTGCTCAATCCAGGACGAAACGGGCCTGTGGCCAGGCGGGACAGCCAGCGGTGGAAAGAGGCACATGGACGCGGTGGAGGCGTACGCGCCGAACGGAGCGACGCTGACACCCCGTAGACGCCGCTGGCGGGCGCCGGGGCCGCGCCTCAGTCCTTGCGGGCCAGGCCGCAGTACTCGGGGATGTCGCGCGCCCTTCCGACCTCGACCGGCTCGGGCCGCCACCGGGTGACGCAGACGACCCCGGGTTCGACCAGCGCCAACCCGTCGAAGAAGCGGGTGAAGTCCTCCACCGTGCGCGTGTGGTAGGGCCGCGCGACGCTCTCCCACCAGCGCCGGAGCGCCTCCAGAGCGTGCTCGTCGGTGACGGCCTCCACGTGGGCGAGGACGCCGTCGCACACGGCCAGGAAACTGCCCGGCGCCAGCGCGTCCGTGTAGGCGCGCACGATGCCCAGGGCCTCCTCCAGGTCGCCGAAGTGGCCCATCGTCCCCAGCAGGGACAGCGCGACCGGGCGGTTCAGATCGAGGGTCGCGCTGGCGCTCTCCAGCACCCGGTCGGTGTCGCGCAGGTCCGCCCCCACGTACCGGGTCCGCTTCTGGTCGGTGCCCACCAGCAGGGCGCGCGCGTGCGCCAGGACCCTGGGGTCGTCGTCCACGTAGACCACGCGCGCGTCCGGGGCGTGCGCCCGCGCCACCTCGTGGGTGTTGCCGGCGGCGGGCAGCCCGGCGCCGAGGTCGAGGAACTGGCGGACGCCCTCCTCCCGGGCCAGGTGGCCCACCGCGCGGCGCAGGAAGAGCCGGTCCCCCCGGACGGCATCAACGACCTGGGGCGCCAGCCCTGCGACGGCGTCGCCCATCTCGCGGTCCACCGGGTAGTTGTCCCTGCCGCCGAGCCAGTAGTCCCGCACCCGCGCGGTGTGCGCGACGCCGGTGTCGATGGGGATGTCCGTCATGGTGGCCTCTCGGGTGGGGGCGGGCCGCAACAAGCGGTACGCGCAGTCTCATGCGTCCCATGACCCGCCCGCAACCCGAAAAATCCCGTCATGAAGGGCGTTGTGCTCCACCCGGCCCCTCCGCGGTACCGCCGCGGTCGGTGACGTCGGTGTCGATCTCGGCACCGGCCACGGCGCGGCGCAGGCGGTTGAGGCGCTGGTGGGCCGCGACCGATCCGGTGCGGTCGCGGGCGGCCAGCTCCATGGTGAGGGCGTGGGCCACCAGCCAGCTCGCGAGGTTCTCGCTCGCGGCGCCCGAGGTGGAGGGCGGGGTGGTCAGGACGGCCTCGACCCGTTCGCGGACAGCCTCGCCCACGGCCTCGGTGACCACGACGACGGGCGCCCCGACCTCGGCCGCGTGGTCCAGGAGGGCGTCGACCTCCCGGAAGAGCCGCAGCGGCGCGAAGACCACCACGGCGTCGTCGCCGCCGATGCCCAGCAGGTCGTCGGCGAGCCGGAACCCGGTCGCCTCCAGGACGGTGCACCGGCGGCCCATCCGGCCCAGTTCGACCGCGAAGTAGCGGGCGGTCGCCGAGGCCGGTCCGATGCCGTAGGCGACGGTGCGCCCGGCCGCCTCGACCAGGCGGACCGCGGCGTCGAAGGCCCCGGAGTCGAGGACCTCGGGCAGCCCCCGCAGCAGGTCGACGCTGTCGGCGAGGACCTGGTCGAACACGCGCGTGCCGCTGAGGCGCTCCAGCCGCTGGTCCAGGACCAGGGCGGGGTCGCGCCGGGTGGTGAGCATGTCCATGACCGCGCGTTTGAGTTCGCGCAGGCCGCCGTAGCCCAGTGACCGGGCCGTGCGCACGACGGTGGCGTCGCTGGTGCCGGTGCGGGCGGCCAGTTCGGCGGCCGACGCGGTCACGGCCTCCGAGGGGCGGTCGAGCAGGAAGTCGGTGACCGCGCGCTCGCGGGGGGAGAGCGAGTCGAGCCGGGCGCCCACCCGCTCACGGAACCCGCCACCCTCCTCTGATGAAGTTTTCATTTCGTCATTGACCTAACCATGTAGTTAAAACTACGCTCCCGTGAGACCGACCACACAGTGAGGGAGTGGCCGATGACCTACCAGTTTGTGATTATCGGGGGCGGAGTGCACGGCTGCGCCACCGCGTGGCAGCTCGCCGAGGCCGGGGCGGACGTCCTGCTCCTGGAGGCCCGCGAGGTGGCCTCGGGGGCCTCGGGCGGCTTCGGCCGCCGGGGCGTGCGCGCCAACCGGCGCGACCTGCGCGAACTGCCGCTGATGCGGGCCGCCTACCGTATCTGGCCCACGCTCGACCAGCGCCTGGGCGCGGCCACGGGCTACCAGCGCACGGGTGGGATGTTTCTCATCGAGCAGGAGACCACCGGCACCAGGGGCGGGCTGGTCGCCGCGCACACCCACGCGGCGGTGCAGCGGCGCCTGGGCGTGCCCACCGAGGTGCTCGACCGCGACGGCGTCCTGGCACGGGAACCCGGTGTCTCGGAGTCCGTGCGTGCGGCGCTGTACTGCCCGCTCGACGGCACCGCCGACCACACCGCCACGACCAGGGCGTTCGCCGACGCGGCACGCGGGCGCGGCGCCGTGATCGCCGAGCACAGCCCGGTCACCGCCGTGGAGCGCTCCGGGGACCGCGTCACCGCCGTGCGCACCGCGCGCGGGGAGCGCCACGAGGTGGGGGAGGCGCTGCTGGTGCTCAACAACGCCGGGGCCGCCGACCTGCTGCGCACGCAGTTCGACGTGGAGCTGCCGGTGTGGCGGATCCTGCCGCAGGCGCTGCGGCTGACTCCCCGTTCCACCCCGCCCCTGACCCACCTCGTCGGCCACGACCACCGCTCGCTGTCGCTGAAGCCGCTGCCCGACGGCGCCGTCATGGTGAGCGGCGGGTGGCGCGGCCGCTGGGACGCCGACAACGGCCGGGGCCGGACCGTGGAGGAGAACGTGCGCGGCAACATGCGGGCCGCCGCGGAGGTCTACGCCGACCTCGCCGACGCCGAACTCGACCTGGCCGACGCCTCCCGGCCGGAGTCGTGCAGCGCCGACGAGATCCCCGTCATCGACCGGATCCCCGGGACCGCCAACGCTCTGGTCGGCACCGGCTGGACCGGGCACGGCTTCGCCATCGCGCCGGCGGTGGCCGAGTCGCTCGCGTTCTGGGCGCGCACCGGCGCGCGCCCCGACAACCTCGCCCCCTTCTCGTTCGCGAGGTTCTGACCCAGGCGCGGGACCGGGGGTCGCGCGCGACCCCGGTCCGGTCCGCCCACGCGGCCGCCGACCCCACCCCCGATCCGCGCGTACGAAGGAGCAGCGTGTTCCCCACAGACGAAGTCGGCGGCGACGCCGTCACCACCCTGCTGTTCGCCGTCACCGTCCTCGGCCTGCTCGTGCTCGCCGGGGTCGTGCTGCGGCTGTTGTTCGCCCCGCTGCGCCGCCTGTTCGTCCCGGCCGCGCTCATCGGCGGCGTCCTGGGGGCCGCGCTGGGGCCCTACGGCGCGGGGCTGTTCCCCGAGAGCATGATCGGCACCTGGGCCGCGCTGCCCGGGGTACTGATCACCGTGGTCTTCGCCCCGATGCTCATCGGCGTACGCATCCCCAACCCGCGCAGGAGCTACCACCTCATCGCGCCGCAGCTCCTGTTCGGCTACATGGGCGACCTCCTGATGATCGGCGTCCCCGTACTGGTGTGCGCCGCGCTGCTCATACCCTTCTGGGACGTGAACGCGATGTTCGGCACCGTCATCGAGGTCGGCTGGCCGGGCGGGCACGGCACCGCTGCCGGAATGGGGCCGGTCTACGCCGAACTAGGCTGGGCGGACGGCGGCGCGCTCGCGCTGGCGGCGGCCACCGCCGGGCTGGTGTTCGGGATCGTCGTGGGCATGGTGCTCATCAACGTCGGCGCCCGCCGAGGCCACCTGCGCCACGTCAGCGCGGACCGCGGAGAGGAGGCGCCCGAGGTCCTGCCCGAGGAGGCGCGGCCCTCGGTGGGGCGTGTGACCCTCAACAAGGACCTCGTCGACGGACTGGCCTTCCACGGGGCGCTGATCGCCGCGGCGGTGCTGATCGGCTGGGTGCTCCAGTACTTCCTCGGACTCGTGGTCCCCGGCATGCCGCTGTTCCCGCTGGCGATGATCGGCGGCGGCGTCGTACAGGCGGTCATCGCGCGCACCCGTCTGGGAGAGGCGGTGGACCCCGGCAGCCTGCGCGCCATCCAGGGGGTCGCGCTCGACCTGCTGGTGGTCTCGGCCGTCGCGTCCATCGCGGTGCCCGTCGTGCTCGGCAACATCGTGCCGCTGCTGGTGCTGGTGGCGGTCGCCGCGCTGGTCGCGGTGGGCTTCTTCTACTGGGCGGGCCCGCGGATGTTCCGCGACTCCTGGTTCGAGCACTCCATCGTCAACTTCGGCACGCTGACGGCGGTGGCCTCGGTCGGCCTGATGCTGCTGCGCACGGCCGACCCGGAACTCAGGACCGACGCCGCGCGGGCCTACGCGCTGCGCGCTCCCTTCTTCAGCCCGATCGCCGGGGGAGGTGTGCTGACGGCGCTGCTGCCGCTGATCGCGGTGAACTACGGGCCCTGGGCGCTGGGCGTCGGAGCGCTCCTCGCCGCGGCGGCGGTGTACGTGCTCGCGCGGGTGCTGAGGATCTGGCGGCGGCCCGGAGCGGGTGTCGGCACCGCGTCCGGGGGCTGAGCCGCCGGGGGCGGTTCCCGGCGTCGGGAACCGCCCCCGGTCCGGACGCGCGGAGGGGCGCCGGGCCGCCGCCCGGTCCGGACGCGCGGTGAGCCGCCGGTTCCGGACGCGAACGCGAGAGGCCCTTCCCGGGGGCGATTCCGGGAAGGGCCTCTCCTGTGCGGGGTTGGTCAGTCGGCGGACGGCTCGCGGCCGGTCCGCGCCGCGCCCGCGGCGCCGACGGTGCTCGTCGGCTCCGTCAGGGCCCCGGCCTTCGGGGCGCGCGCGGCCTGTGCGGGCTCCTCGGACCCCTCGGTTTTCGCGGCCTCCGCGGCCGGATCGGGCAGGTCCAGGCTGTCCCGCAGCTGGACCCGGGGCAGGAACACCGCCAGCACCAGACCGACGAGGGCGATGCCCGTGGCGAGCAGGAACAGGTCGCCGGTGGACGTGCCGTAGGCGCCCTCGACGATCTCGCGCAGGAGCGGCGGCATGGCGTCCAGGTTCAGGGTGCCGGCGTCTCCGCCTCCGGCGGTGGGGCTCGCCCCGGCCTCGGACAGGCCGTCGGAGATGTTCGTGGAGACGCGGTTGGCCAGGAAGGCGCCCAGCACGGACACGCCCATGGTGCCGCCCAGGGTGCGGAAGAAGGCGACCGTGCCGCTGGCCGCGCCGATCTCGCGCAGCGGGACGGAGTTCTGCACCACCAGGACCAGGTTCTGCATGGACATGCCGACCCCCAGCCCCATCAGCACCATGCCCCCGCACACGATGAGCAACGGCGTGGTCGCGTCGATGGTGGCCAGCACCAGGAAGCCCAGGGTCAGCGTGACCATGCCGGTGACCACGTAGGACTTGACCCGTCCCGAACGCGAGACCATGCGCCCGGACACGGTCGAGGAGATCATCGTCCCCAGCATGAGCGGGGCGGTCAGCAGACCGGCCTCGGTGGGGGAGTAGCCGCGCGCCATCTGGAAGTACTGGCCCAGGAAGACCGCGCCGCCGAACATCGCCATGCCGACCGCGGAGCTGGCCAGGATGGCGATGGCCGTCTCGCGCCGCATGACCAGGTGCAGGGGCACGACCGGCTCCGACACGCGCGCCTCCACCCACACGGCCATGCCGAGCAGCAGCAGGCTTCCGGCGACCATGGCCCCGGACTGCCAGGAGATCCAGGCGAAGTCGTTGCCCACGAAGGTCACCCACAGCAGCAGGAGGCTGACGCCCGCGGCGATGAGCGTGGCGCCCGCGTAGTCCACCTTGGTGCCGGGGCGGCGCACGTCCACCAGCTTGAGCGTGCGGCTCAGCGCCACCAGGGCCACCAGCATGAACGGCACGCCGATGAGGAAGCACCAGCGCCAGCCCAGGCCGGGCAGGTCGGCCAGCAGGCCGCCGATCAGCGGTCCGCCGACGGTGGCCACGGCCATCACCGCGCCGATGTAGCCGTTGAGGGTGCCGCGCTGCTTGGGGCTGACCATCGCGGCGATGATCACCTGGACCAGGACCTGTGAGGCGCCCATGCCCAGGCCCTGCACGGCCCGGAACGCGATGAGCTGGCCGGTGGTCTGCGCGAACCCGCACAGCAGCGACGAGACGATGAACAGCCCGATCGAGAGCTGGAGCAGCTTCTTCTTGTCGAAGATGTCGGCCAGCTTGCCCCAGACCGGAGTGGAGGCGGTGGAGGCCAGCAGGGTCGCGGTCACCACCCACGTGTACTGCGACTGACTGCCGTCCAGCGCCCCGACGATCTGGGGGAGGGCGACCGACACGATCGTGCTGCTGAGCATCGTCACGCCCAGCACTATGAGCAGGCCGCTCAGGGAACGCAGGATCGAGGGTTGCCCGGTGTCGGGTAAGGGACGGGAAGTGCGCACGGATGGACCTCTGGGAAAGGAAGACGGGGCGGCGCGGGAGGCCGCGGGACTGCTCGGTTGCCGTGGGTGGCCAAAAATGTGCAGGAGAGGCATTTTTGCACCCACTGTAGAATATCACCGGGGTCACGATCCGGGGGCTGGCCAAACGTGGGAAAGCCGACATCCGCCTCCGGGAATGCCCGCGCCGTTCGCCGGGCGTCCGCCCTCGGCCCGTGCCCGCTCCACGTCGTCCGCCGAGGCCCGTGCCAGTCCCGCGTCCTCCGCCAGGGTGCCCGACCCGCGCCCACGTGATCCCGTTCACGGTTGGCTCCGGGCCCTCCCGCGTCCCCGTCCGCGATCCGTCCCGCTCCCTCACCCGGCGGTGCGCCCGATCCCGGTCCGCGGCCCGCGTCGCTCCTGATCAGCGTCCCGCCGCGCCCGCGTGCCGTGTCCTTCGGTCCGGTTCCCGCTGGGTGTCGGCCTCGCGGACGGATCCTCGACCGCGGGGGAGGGGGCCGAAGACAGGCGCGGTCCGCGCGCATGGCGCTCCTCCGATGGGGCAGACTGCCGAGGTAACCCTCGAAAAACTGTCTTCTCGAAAAACGAGCTAGAAGGACGCGCATGACCTCCCTCCTCTTCGCCGCCTTCGCGCTGGCCCACCTGTGCCTGACCGTCTGGCTGGTCCGGCTGGCGCTCTCCCGGCGCTCCCCGCACACCTGGCTGGTGGCGGTCGTGGCCGCCGGACTCGTCTACGACAACGGGATCGTGGCGCTGGGCTCCACCATCGGCGCCGGGGACCTCCTGCTCGCGCTGAACCTGCCGCGCTTCGTGGTGCACGCCCTGGTCACGCCGCTGCTCATCGTCTTCGCCGCCGGGGCGGCCCGCGACGCCGGGCTCGCCTGGGCCCGCCCGCGCGCGGTGCGCGCCGGGTTCTGGCTGCTGGCGGCTGCCCTCATCGTCTACGGCGTCGTGACCGAACTCGTGGGGCTCACCCTGGTACCGGGTCACGAGGGCGACGCGCTGCGCTACTCGGCCGCCGAGTCGGCCCTGCCGGTCCCGGCCGTGACGACCGTCGTCGTGCTGCTCGTGGTCGGGGTAGCGCTGCTGGTGCGGGCGCGCAGCGGGTGGATGCTGCTGGGCGCCGCCGTCATGTTCGCGGCCTCGGCCGTGCCCACGGTGCCGCTGGCGGTGGGGAACATGGGCGAGGTGGCGCTCATCGCCGGGCTCGCCCTCACCGCGCGAAGGGCTGGTCACGCCTCTTCGCGCGCCCTGACGTGACCTGCGCGAACCCGTGCCCGCGCGGTGCGAGGCAATCCGTTGAGGGGGCTCCGCAGCCGTTGAGAGCCGTTGGGAGAGGTTCCCGTCTCCCGAGAATCCCCCGCTTCCGGGCGGGAGACGGGAACCTCGCACCACGTCGGGCCGCGAGCCCTGCCCCTCGATCCGGCCCCTCCACCACCGGGATGAGTGGGCCGGAAGGGCAGTCTCCTTCCTGATCACGGCAAGTGACGGAGAAGGCTGTGCCGCTCTGCGGACACCACCACAGCGGCGCCCTGTTCCTGTGGGCGCGGTCGTGCGTCGCGCCGTGACCGACTCGGGTCGTGGCAGCCGCCCGGTCGCCGTGCTGCCGGGGAGGGACGGGACCGGACCTCTCGGTGGGGAAAGCGCGTACGCGACCGTCCGGGGTCGCTGGCCGGGACGCGGGCTGCGCCGGCGACCCGGACGGACGCGCTGGTGCAAGGGTCTGCCGTGGTCACTCCGGTTCTTCGAAGTAGCGGACGTAGGCGTTGGACTGCGCGGCGCACTCGTCGAATATCCGCTCGCCGGACCAGCCGCGGGTGGCGCGCAGGCGCGGGATCGCGTCGGCCGTCTCCGGGTCGTGGGCGGTGAGGGTGCCGTCGTCGTGCAGCGTCAGGAACGGCCGTGTCCGCTGCGTGCGGCGGTCCTGGGCGTAGAGCACACGGGTCACCGGCCACCCCCTGAGAACAGCCCGGTGGTTCCCCGCGCGTTGTTGGCCAGCATGTCCAAGCGCTCCATCATCTCGTCGAACCAGTCGGACCGGCCCAGACGGGCGAACTCGCCGGAGAGCCCGGCGAGCCGGGCCCGCAGGAACCGGATGTCGGCCCGGGTCAGCGGGTTGGCGATCCACGCGTTGGCGTCGAAGTCGTAGAAGGGCCGCATGCCGTTG
>NZ_KB906872.1:0-113223 GCF_000381685.1 Nocardiopsis sp. CNS-639 | reverse complement strand
TGACCAACCGGGTTACCCCGGCTAATCAAAGGAACCTCCGCACACGAACCGGATGGTTCTGTGTGACGGGGCCAAAACAAACATGGCTTAAAGAAAATCAAACACGCGCTGTTGAGTTCTCAAGAAACAACCGCTCTTCGCTTACAAGCTGCTGTGAGCTTTTCCGCCGAAGGCGTTGTGCGTTTCCGCTTTGTTGTGTCTTTACTTTATCAGGTGTTCCGCGCCCCGCCAAATCGGCGGTTCGGGGTGTTTCTGATCGGGGTAAAGCCCGTTTCCTGTTTCGCTTCCGTGTTTCCTTGGAAGCGCCCTCCGAGCCTACCCGCACCGAAGCAGTGCTCGGAACGGTGATTCGGAGGAAGGAGGGGTATCCGGCACGCCCGCAGAAAATCGCGTTCGTTTCGCTCGGAAGGGTGTCGCAGCCCCTCGCGGCCCTGGGCCGTTCGGTGGCGACTCGGAGTACATTACCCGCGGGCCGGGGGTCTGGCAACTCGAAGTTGGCGTGTCGCGGGTCACACTAGTTCAGCAGTGTGCCGGAACCCGTTCCCGGGGCGGCGTAGAGCCACTCCACCTCCAGCTCGACGGCCGCGACCGTGGCCGGCGGATAGGCAACCGGGTTCCCCAGGAAGGCACCGGCCAGCTGGGCCACCGTCGGGTTGTGCGCGACGACCAGGAGCGTCCCCGCGTCGGGATCCACCTGGTTCACCAGCTCCAGGAGTGTGTCCACCCCCGCCGAGTACGCCGCCTCGGAGTAGTCCACCTCCGGGCGGGCGCCCGCTTCCATGGCCCCGAGCACACCGTCCAGCGTCTGCCGCGTTCGCCTGGCCGCGGAGCAGATGACGTGGTCGGGCACGTACCCCCGCTCGGCGAGCAGGCGGCCGACCGCCTCGGCCTGGCTCCGGCCCCGGTCGGTGAGACCGCGTTCGAAGTCCTCGAACCCGTTCTCGGCCTGGGCGTGCCGCATCAGCAGCAGCCTCCGCGCGCCGCTCACGGGGAGACCGCCGTCGCGACGACGGAGAGGGCCACGATGAACGCCACCATGGCACCCACGATGACGAACAGTCCCTTCATCCCGGACACCGGGAACCACCCCTTCGCTCGCTCGGCTGTGTTCCCAGGTTAGGCCCCCCTCCAACACGGGCGCGGCCGCCCGGGGGCTACCCGGGCGGCCGCGCAGGTCGGTGCTCCCTACCTACTTCCCCTCTCCGGCGCGGGCCTCCTCCTTGCGGTCGTCGGCGCCGTCCGCGGAGTCCCCGCCGACACCGCCGTCCCCGGCAGGGGAGACCTCACCCTTCGGCGAGGCCCCGCCTCCGGTCTCCGGGGCGCCCTTGGGCGCGGACCGGCCGCCGGTCTCGGCGAGGTCGGTCTCGGTGCCTCCTCCGCGGCGCTTGGACCACAGGATCGCGCCGACGAGCACGGCGACGGCCGCCACCGCGATCCCCGCCCGCAGGACGACGTTGTCGGCGTAGATCACCACGCTGGGCGCCACGATCAGGGCGACGAGGTTCATCACCTTGAGCAGGGGGTTGATGGCGGGGCCAGCGGTGTCCTTGAAGGGGTCGCCGACCGTGTCTCCGATGACCGTGGCGGCGTGGGCCTCCGAGCCCTTGCCGCCGTGGTGGCCGTCCTCGACGAGCTTCTTGGCGTTGTCCCAGGCCCCGCCCGAGTTGGACAGGAAGACGGCCATGAGCACGCCCGCGGCGATGGCGCCGCCCAGGAACGCGCCCAGCGGGGCGTAGCCGAGGGCGAAGCCGACCGCGATCGGCGCGAGGACGGCCAGCAGGCCCGGGGTGACCAGCTCCCGCAGCGAGTCCTTGGTGCAGATGTCGACCACGCGCGCGTACTCGGGCTTCTCCGTGCCGTCCATGATCCCCGGACGGGTGCGGAACTGGTCGCGCACCTCCATGACCACGCGGCCCGCCGCCCGGCCGACCGCCATGATGGCGAGCCCGGAGAAGAAGAACACCACGCTGGCGCCGATGATGACGCCGACGAGCACGTCGGGCTGGTCCAGTGAGAGCGAGAACGCCTCGTCGGCGTCGCCGAGCTGGGCCTGCACCGAGGTCCGGAAGGCGCCGAAGAGCGCGGTCGCGGCCAGGACCGCGGTCGCGATCGCGATGCCCTTGGTGATGGCCTTGGTGGTGTTGCCGACGGCGTCGAGCCCGGTGAGGATCTCCGCGCCCGGGCCCTCCACGTCGCCGGACATCTCCGCGATGCCCTGGGCGTTGTCGGAGACGGGTCCGAAGGTGTCCATCGCCACGATGATGCCGACGGTGGTGAGGAGGCCGGTTCCGGCGAGGGCGACGGCGAACAGGCTCAGGGTGATGGAGCCGCCGCCGAGCAGGAACGCGGCGTAGACGGCTCCGGCGATGAGGAGGGCGGAGTAGACGGCCGACTCCAGGCCGACGGAGATGCCGGAGAGGATGACGGTCGCCGCGCCGGTCTCGGAGCTGTCGCCGATCTCGCGGACGGGGCGCCGGTCGGTCTCGGTGAAGTAGCCGGTGAGCAGCTGGATGGCGGCGGCGAGCACGAGGCCGATGAGGACCGCCGCGACCGCGAGGATCCTCGGGTCCGGGTTGGTCCCGGCCTCCTCGATCTCGGCCAGGACCTGCGGGCTGACGCCGGAGAGCTGGTCGAAGCTGGAGGGCAGGTACCAGAAGGCGGTGCCGACGACGAGCACGGCGGAGATCGCCGCGGAGATGAAGAACCCGCGGTTGATCGCCGACATCGCCGTCTTGTCCCTGGCGCGGGGGGCGACCAGGAAGATGCCGACGATGGCGGTGAGCACGCCGATCATGGGGACGAGGAGCGGGAACACCAGTCCCTCGGTGCCGAAGGCGACGCGGCCGAGGATCAGCGAGGCGACGAGCACGACCGCGTAGGACTCGAACAGGTCCGCGGCCATGCCGGCGCAGTCACCCACGTTGTCGCCGACGTTGTCGGCGATGGTGGCGGCGTTGCGGGGGTCATCCTCGGGGATGCCCTGCTCGACCTTGCCGACGAGGTCGGCGCCGACGTCGGCGGCCTTGGTGAAGATGCCGCCACCCACGCGCATGAACATGGCGAGGAGGGCCGCGCCGAAGCCGAAGCCCTCCAGGACGATGGGGGCGTCGCCCCGGTAGAGGAGGACGACGACGGCCGCGCCGAACAGGCCGAGGCCGACGGTGATCATGCCCGCCACTCCGCCGGTCCGGAAGGCGATGCGCATGGCGGTGCGGTTGGAGGCCTCGTCACCGCCCCGGGCGGCCGCGGCGACCCGGACGTTGCCGCGCACGGCGAGCCACATGCCGATGAATCCGGTCGCCGCCGACAGCAGGGCGCCGAGGGCGAAGAAGACCGACCGGCCGATCGCGATGGCCCACGAGTCGGCGGGGAGCAGGAGCAGCAGGAGCGGGATGAGGACGACGAAGACCGCGAGGGTGCGGAACTGTCGTTTGAGGTAGGCCGCCGCTCCTTCCTGCACCGCGAGCGCGATGCCGCGCATTCGCTCTGTGCCCTGCCCTGCGGCGAGGACCTCACGTACCAGCACGCCCGCGACGGCGAGTGCCAGAAGGGCCACCACCATGACGATGATGACGAGGGTGAAGTCGGTGCCTGCCAGTGATAGGGCCATGCCGCCTTCAGCGGCGAGGTTGAGCCCAGACAATCCGTCCTCCTTGAGACGGGCACGACCTTTTCGGCCCCGTCCACGGGAGAACGCGCGGAACGGCTCGCCCTGTGGGCGCCGGTCCTCGCGGTCGTGGACGTACCGCCGTCCGGAAGGAGCCTGAGCTGGCTCGACGGCACGCTTGGCGGGGTCGAAGCGGTGCCACCTTTGGTTGTGGTGCGTACCGCCCGTGCCACGTGTTCACGGGCGGTGATCCGGGGAGTCTACGCACGGCGGCAAAGAAAGGTGAGAGCCGAACCCGCCATTCCTCAAGAAAATCCGAAGATGTGATCTTCCGGTGATCTCAAGAAAAGGATAAATGCCTTTTTCGGTGATATGCAGCTTATATAAGATCTCATAATGACGTAATACGATGTTAACGTTAAAGCGTGCATAAGCCCACAAAAAGGGAATCGGCCCCGCAGGCCACACAGACCTCACTGGTCACAGGAAGCGCTGGTGCCACGGGGCCCTCCGCGGGGTCCGTCACCGGTCCGCGGCGGGAGTCGAGGGCGCGTGCGCCGACGACCGGAGAACACCTGCCGCGTCGGCCGGAGGACACGCTTCCCGGCGGCTACCCGCCGAGCAGGCGCATCCCCGAAGGGTCGATCCCGTCACCCGGACGGGCGCGCCCGGCGTCGAGGTCGTCGGCCAGGGCGCGGGCGAACGCCGCCACCCCCGCCACATCCACCCCGTGGGGGGCGTCCGGTCCGAACGGCTCCACGCGGTCCGCGCCCCGCCTCAGCAGACGTGCCGCGCCGACCATGTTGCCGCGCTGCGCGTGGGTGACCCCCACGGCCGTCTGGGCGAGGCCGCGCCACAGTTCCCGCTCGGGGTCGGGCGCGGACTTCCACACGGCTTCGAGGACTTCGTGGGCGGTGAAAGCGTACCCCTGGTCGAGCAGCCGCTGGGCCTCCTCCAGACCTTCCTCCGCGGAGAACTCCGCGTCGTCGGGGACCCGCTCCACCTCGCCCCGGCTCCCGTGCGGCATCGGGCGCCCGTACCGGTCCCGGGGGCGCTGGTTCTGCGCCTGCCCGGTCTCGTTGCGGTCCCGCCCGCCTTCTCGGCCCCCGGACTCCCGGTGCCCGTCCGCGGTCTCCGTCGCCATCAGTGCCTCACCGCCGTTCCCCCTCGCCTGCGAGGACTCCGTCCGCCTCACCGCCGAGACCTCCGCGAGCCACTCGACGAGCGCGCGGGAGACCTCCTCCGGTCGTTCCTCGTGCGGGAAGTGTCCCGCGCCGTGGACCTGCCTCCAACGGTAGGGCCCCGTCACCACGCCCCGTGAGGCGCGTGCCGGTCCGGGCGGGCACACCGGGTCGAGGGTCCCGTGGAGCTGGAGGACGGGGACGCGCACGGGAGCACGGCGCATCCGCGCGTTGTAGCGGAGTCCGTCCGTGCGCCACCGCGACCGGAAGATCCAGCGGTGGCTCTCCAGGGAGCAGTGGGAGACCTTGGGGATGGCGAAGGCGCGGCGGTAGTGCTCCTCGGCCCCGGTGTCGGGCCAGCCGGGGCCCGACCACGCCCGGAGCAGGTCGCCCACGCGTTCGCACCCGTCGCTCAGGAGCCGGTGCTCGGGGAGGATCGGCAGCTGGGCCCGGAGCATGTGGCGGACGCCGGGACCGCCGGAGGCCAGGACGCGGGCCGCTCGCAGCGGGTGCGGCGACGACACCGCGGCCAGGGCGCGCACGGTACCGGGGTGGTAGGCGGTCATCGTCCAGGCGACGAGGCCGCCCAGGCCGTGCCCGACCACGGCCGCGTCCCGTGAGCCGAGGGCGCGGACCAGTCCGGCGGCGTCCTGGGCGAGGGTGACGAGGTCGTAGCCGCGGGGGGTCTTGTCGCTGGCGCCGTAGCCGCGCAGGTCTGCGGCGACCGCGCGGTAACCGGCGTCGGCGAGCGCGGTCAGTTGGGCGCGCCAGGCCCACCAGAACTGGGGGAAGCCGTGGAGGAGGAGCACCAGCGGCCCGTCACCGGCCTCGGCGACGTGGAACCGGGCCCCCGCCGCGCTGACGGTCCTGTGGGTCCAGGGGCCGTCGACGTAGGCGGCCGAGTCGTCCAACAACGCGCGGGCCTACCGGGCCGCGGGAGCGGACGCCTCGGCGGTCTCGACGGCGTTCGAGGGCGGGCGGATGTCGCCGCGCAGGATGCCGGCGAAGCGCGAGGTGGTCAGCGCGGTGCGCTGGAGGCCCTCCCGCTTGCGCAGGGTGGCGATCGCGTACAGCGCGACGGCCGCGGCGAGCAGCAGGTAGACGAGGGTGACGATGCCGAAGCTGGCCCAGCCGGGGAGCCCGGCGACCTCGTACAGGACGAAGGCCCCGGTCACCGAGAGGAGGATGACGAAGATGTGGGCGAGGACCCCGACCACCGCGAAACCGGCCACGCCCTTGCCGATCTTGGCCGCATCGGCCTTGGCCTCCAGCTTGGCCAGCTTGATCTCCAGGCTGACCAGACGGGAGATGTTGCCCGTGGCGTCTGAGACCAGTTCGCTGATCGAACGGTCGGTGTCCCTGGTGGCGCCAGGTTCACCGGTACCCGGCTTCTCCGCCATCGTGGAGGTTCCCTTCTCTCGGTCCGAACGCACGGATGATCCTCCGCATCCTCGCACATACCCGGTCTCGGACGTCTCTCACGGCACGCACAACGGCGCCGCCGCCTTCGGTCACACGGGCGGCGGGCGCGGGTCCCCGGACCGGGGAAGGCGGGGGAAGAGAGGGGAGACAGCGAACGGCGCCCCGGACCGGGGCGCCGTTCACCGGTGGGCGAGGGGCCCCGCGCGGGCCCCCGGCTCAGTCCTCCTTGGCGGAGGGCAGCTGCTTGGCGATGACCTCCATGATCGAGGAGTCGGTGAGCGTGGAGGTGTCGCCGACGGCCCGGTTCTCGGCGATGTCGCGCAGCAGGCGCCGCATGATCTTGCCCGAGCGGGTCTTGGGCAGCTCGGGCACCGCCAGGAGGCGGGCGGGCTTGGCGATCGGGCCGAGCGAGGTGCCGACGTGGTTGCGCAGTTCCTGGACCAGGTCCTCGGGGACCTCCTCCTCGCCGCCGCGCAGGATCACGAAGCCGACGATGGCCTGACCGGTGACCTTGTCCGTGGCGCCGACGACCGCGGCCTCCGCCACGCGCGGGTGGGAGACCAGCGCGGACTCGACCTCGGTGGTGGAGATGTTGTGGCCGGAGACGAGCATGACGTCGTCCACGCGGCCCAGCAGCCACAGGTCGCCGTCCGCGTCCTTCTTGGCGCCGTCACCGGGGAAGTACAGGCCCTCGAAGCGCGACCAGTAGGTGTCCTTGTAGCGCTGGGGGTCGCCCCAGATCCCGCGGAGCATGGACGGCCACGGCTCCCGGATGACGATGAAGCCGCCCTCGCCGTCGGGGACGGACTCGCCCCGCTCGTCCACGACGTCGGCGACGACGCCGGGGATGGCGCGCATGGCCGCGCCGGGCTTGCCGGAGGTCACGCCCGGCAGGGGGCTGACCATGACGGCGCCGGTCTCGGTCTGCCACCAGGTGTCCACGACCGGAGTGCGGTCGCCGCCGATGTTCTTGCGGTACCAGACGTAGGCCTCGGGGTTGATGGGCTCGCCCACCGAGCCGATGACGCGCAGGCTGGACAGGTCGAACTTGGCGGGGATGTCGTCGCCCCACTTCATGAAGGTGCGGATCGCCGTGGGGGCCATGTAGGCGATGGTGACCTTGTACTTCTCGATGATCTCCCAGAAGCGGCCCTTGTGCGGGGTGTCCGGGGTGCCCTCGTACAGGACGGTGGTGGCCGCGTTGGCGAGCGGGCCGTAGACGATGTAGGAGTGGCCGGTGACCCAGCCGATGTCGGCGGCGCACCAGTAGACGTCGGTCTCGGGCTTGAGGTCGAAGACCGCCCAGTGGGTGTAGGCGACCTGGGTGAGGTAGCCGCCGGTGGTGTGCAGGATGCCCTTGGGCTTGGCCGTGGTGCCGCTGGTGTACATGATGTACAGCGGGTCCTCGGCGTCGTGCGCCTCGGGCGTGTGCTCGGTGCTCTGGGACTCCACGACGTCGTGCCACCACACGTCGCGGTCGGTCCACTCGACGTCCTGGCCGGTGCGCCGGACGACGAGGACGTTCTCGACCGCGGGGCGGTCGGCGACGGCGGCGTCCACGGCGGGCTTGAGGGCGCTGGCCTTGCCGCGGCGGTAACCGCCGTCGGCGGTGACCACGAGCTTGGCCTGGCTGTCGTCGAGGCGCTGGCCCAGGGCGTCCACGGAGAAGCCGCCGAACACGACCATGTGGACGGCGCCGAGCCGGGCGCAGGCGAGCATGGCCACGACGGTCTCGGGGATCATCGGCATGTAGATGGCGACGCGGTCGCCCTTGCGCACGCCGAGTCCGGTCATGGCGTTGGCCGCCTGGGAGACCAGGTCCTTGAGCTCGGCGTAGGTGATGGTGCGGGTGTCGCCGGGCTCGCCCTCCCAGTGGTAGGCGACCCGGTCGCCGAGGCCGTTGGCCACGTGGCGGTCCACGCAGTTGACGGAGGCGTTGATCTTCCCCCCGACGAACCACTTGGCGAAGGGCGGGTTCCACTCCAGGGCGGTGTCCCAGGGCTGTTCCCACTGGAGCCTGCGGGCCTGCTCCTCCCAGAAGCCGAGACGGTCCTCGTCGGCCCTGGCGTAGGCGTCGGCCTTGACGTTGGCGTCGGCGGCGAGCGCCTCCGGGGGAGGGAAGCTGCGCGTCTCGTGGAGAAGGTTGGACAGTGTCTCCTGGCTCGCGGGAGTGCTGTCGGCCACTGTGATTCTCCTTACGTAGGCTGGTTCACACCCAATTAATCATGTCGTGCGATACCCCGTGAACAGGCGGGGTGGCGTCCAGCGGCGGGGAAGGCCGGGCGCGCGACGAACGGGCGGCGAACGGTCGCCCTGCCGCGACGAGCGGTCGCGGGGACCGGTTCGCGCGCTGTCGTCGGCGCGGGCCGCCGACCCGGCCCGCCGGTGTGGGCCGCCCGGGTTACCGGCGCGTAGTGTTGTTTTCCGTGAGCGAACCGACTTCTTCCCCCGTGTCCGACCCGCTGGCCCGGATCGCCGAGCTGCCCGGTGTGGCCGACGCGGTCGCCGAGACGCGGACCCTGGTCGACCGTCTGTTGGGCCACCGCGTGCTGCGCCGCCGCAGCAGCGACGTGTCCATGGAGTCCGCGCTGCGCGGCGCGGTCGCGTCGGCGGCGCTGGAGGGCGCCGAGGTCTCGATGGAGGAGATCCGCGAGGGGCACGTGTACGACACGCGCGTCAAGGGCGCGCTGCGGGTGTCCGGAGAGCTGGGGAGCCTGGTGGACACCTGGCCGAGGGCGCCGCGCCAGGCCCTGGCCCGGCTGCACACGCTGGCCGCGGCGGACGCGGTGTCCGCGGACGCGCTGGGCCGTCCCCGCAGGACCGGGGAACGCGTCGAGGACCCCCTGGGGCTGGGCCCGGCACCGGCTCCGGAGGCGGCGATGGCCCGACTGGAGGGGCTGTACTCGCTGCTGGGCGCGCGCACGTCGGTGCCCGCGCTGGTGATGTCGGCCCTGGTGCACGGGGAGCTGATGGCGGTCCGGCCGTTCGGGTGGGGCGACGGCCTGGTGGCGCGCGCGGCCGAACGGTTGACGCTGGTGGAGCGGGGTCTGGACCCCAAGTCGCTGGTGCCCTCCGAGCTCGGCCACCGGACGCTGCGGGACGAGTACGCGCCGGCGCTGCGCGGCTACATGGGCGGCACCCCGGAGGGCGTCGCCGGGTGGGTGGCCTACTGCTGCCGCGCGGTCCGCGCGGGGGCGCAGGACTCGCTGGCCACCTGTGAGGCCCTCAAGCGCGGCTGAGCGCGGGGCGCCGGCTTCCGGGCCGGAGGTCTCGAAAGCGCCCGGGGGTGCGCGAGGCGCACGGACGGGCCGGAGGCCTCGGTGGTACGCGGGGGTGTGCGAGGCGCACGGAGAAGCCGGGAAAGGGCAACAACTTTTGACGGTCGGCAACTGTGCGCGACCGAAATGTTGAACACTAATCGGTTATTTACCGACCGGTAGGTTCAGGAAGAGTATCGGTTCGATCACGCTTGCCGGTTCCACAAGGGGGCGGGGGCGGCACGGCCCTTGCGTGCGCACAGGACGAACGGCGCCCCGTCCTGTCTCCCGGGGCGCCGCCTCCGACACGTTCCGCCGGGTTAGCAGGCGTCCATTTCCCTAGTCTGATCAGGCAGGACATCAGCCTGTCCGATCTAGACGGGCCTCACGGGGCCAAGTGGCGCGTGGGTTCCCGGTTGTCGTGTCGGGGTGGTTCTCAGCCACCGACTGCTTTCTTTCTACGCCGATGTTCCGGCGACGAAAAGGCGGTTGACCCGAATTTTTGCCCTTGATTCCAGAACCGATACGGAACTCTGCGTGGTAACGTCTGTCCCGTCGTTCCCAAGAGGGCGGGCCACCCGCTTCGCACCTCCACCGTACGCGCCCCATTTCGCGTTCCGGTGGTATCCCTCTTCGCCGAATGGCGTCCGTGTGCCTTCCGGTGGTCGCGAGAGCACGTCTCTTCGCCGACCCTCACCAGAGAGCGGATCCGGTCCTCACCCCCCGGGACCGGCAGCCCCGCGTGGCGGCCTTCTCCCCCTGTGAAGGCGAGTCCCCGCGTCCGCTCATCTCGCCTGTCGGGCGGGGGTGCGTATCCGCCCCCGTATACGCATCCCGCCCGCCAGGTGAACCGGACCGCGAACGGACCCGAACCCGGCTGATCCGGGCCGTCGCCGCACCGGAGCGCCCACCTGCGCGACGCCCGGCCTCCCCGCGCCGATCCGAGCCCCGCCGACGTTGTCCACAGCTCCGAATCGGGGCTTCCGCCGTCGTGCCCGGTCGGCGAAGGTCGAGGAAAGCCCCTCGACCCGGGAGGTCCCATGGACGACCAGCACCGGCCCCTGCTCGCGACCGCCGACCCCCTCCTCCTCGACGACCTCCTCAGGCTGGCCACCGCCGCCTCCACCGAGGTCACCGTCGCCCACACGCTCGACCGGGCGCTGAGCCTGTGGCCGCGCGCCCCGCTCGTCGTGGTCGGCACCGACCTGCGCGCGCTCCTGCGGGCCGCCGACCCTCCGCCGGGCCGCCACGTGGTCGTGACCCGGGATCCCCGGGAGGCCGCCGTCGGCGGGGACCCGTCGGGGGAGGGGGAAGCGCCGCCGGTCGCCGCGGTGCCCCGGCCGCGCGTCCCCCCGGAGCGGTACCGACCGGTCGCCCACGCGCAGGGCTCCCCTCCGGACGGTCCGGAGGAGGCGTACCGGCCGGGCCCCGCCGCGGAGCACCCGACCTCGGACATGCGCGTGGCCGGGCACCGGTCGGGCGTTCCCCTGGAGGCCCCGGCTCCGGACGTCGCCGGGGAGGGGTCCCCGCGGGGGTTCCGGGAGGCACGCGTGCTCCTGCTGCCCCGGGACGAGGCGCTGCTGGTCGACCTGCTCGCGAGGGCGTCCTCCCCCGGCCGGGCTCCGGCGCCCACGGTGTCGGTGGTCGGCGGCCGGGGCGGTGCCGGGGCCAGCCTGCTCGCGGTGGCCCTCGCCCTGGCCGGTGAGCGCGCCGGGCGCTCCACCGCCCTGCTGGACGCCGACCCGTTCGGATGCGGCCCCGACGTCTACCTCGGGTGCGACCGGGGTCCCTCCCCCGGTCCCGAGCGGTGGACCGGCTGGGGCGACCTGCTGCGCAGGCGCGGCCGGGTGCGCTGGCGCGACCTGCGCGCCGGACTGCCGGGGACCTCCCGGGTGTCGGTGCTGACCTGGACGCGCGGCCGGGAGCCGACCGGCCCCCTGCCGGTGGGTGCCGTGCGCGCGGTCCTGTCCTCGGCCAGGGACGGTACCGACCTGGTGGTGGCCGACCTGCCGCGCTCCTTCGACCCGGCCACCACGGTGTTCTTGAACCGGTCCGACCTGGTGCTGCTGGTCGTCCCGGCGGACGTGCCCTCGGTGGTGGCGGCGACCAGGACGGTCGCCCGGCTGCGTGAGGAGACGCGGACCGTGCGGCTGGTGGTGCGCGGCGCCCGGGGCGAACTGAGCGCGGACGTGGTGTCCAGGGCCTTGAAGGTGGACCTGGGCGCGGACCTGCCGTCCGAGCCGGGGCTGGCCCGGTCGCTGGCCGCGGGGGACGTGCCCGCCCGCCACCCCCGTTCGCCCCTGGCCCGGTACGCCGACCGGGTCGTTGCGGGCCTGCCCGCACTGGAGGAGGTCCGGTGAGCCCCCTGGTGGAGGCCGTGCGCAACCGCCTGGTGGCGTCCGGGGTGCCGGTGAGCCCGTCGAGCGTCGCGGCGGCGCTGCGCGCCGAGGGAGGTCTGCTGGGCGACACCGAGGTGCTGTCCATGACCCGCCGTCTGGCCGCCGACCTGTCCGGGGCCGGGCCGCTGGAGGAGCTCATGACGTCGGGGGTCACCGACATCCTCGTCAACGGTCCCGACGAGGTGTGGGTGGACGACGGCGGAGGCCTGCGCCGGGCCGGGGTGCGCTTCGAGTCGGCGGACGCGGTACGCCGACTGGCCCAGCGGCTGGCGGCGCAGGCGGGGAGACGGTTGGACGCGGCCGTGCCCTACGTGGACGCCCGGCTCCCCAACGGCGCGCGGCTGCACGCGGTGCTGCCGCCGGTGGCGCCCGCCGGGGCGTGCGTGTCGCTGCGGCTGCCTCCCCGGCGGGTGTTCACCCTGGAGCGGTTGGCCCGGAGGGGGACGGTCACCCCGTGCGGGGCCGAGCTGCTGCGGTCCCTGGTGTCCTCGCGGGTGCCGTTCCTGGTCAGCGGGGGCACCGGCACGGGCAAGACCACGCTGCTGTCGTGCCTGCTCTCCCTGGTGGACCCGGGGGAGCGGATCGTCCTGGCCGAGGACTCCCCCGAGCTGCGGCCCGAGCATCCGCACGTGGTGCGCCTCCAGACCCGGCCGCCCAACATCGAGGGCAGCGGCGAGGTGTCGCTGGAGACCCTGGTCCGACAGGCGCTGCGGATGCGTCCGGACCGGCTGGTGGTCGGCGAGGCGCGCGGGCCGGAGATCGTGTCCTTGCTGGGCGCTCTGAACACCGGGCACGAGGGCGGCGCGGGGACCCTGCACGCCAACGGCGCAGGCGACGTGCCCGCCCGGGTGGAGGCGCTGGGGTGCGCGGCCGGACTGGACCGGGCCGCCGTGCACAGCCAGCTGGCCGCCACCAGGGTCATGGTCGTGCACCTGGTCCGGGACTCCGGCGGGCGGCGCCTGGCCGAGCTGCGGGTGCTCAGACGCGGTTCGGACGGGCTGGTGGACGCGGTGCCGGCGGTGTCCTTCGGTCCCGACGGCAGCCGCCGGGAACACGCGGGAGCGGACGAGGTGGCCGCCCGGTTGGGCGGGGGGTGGCGCCGGTGGTGACCGCGCTGGCGGCCTGTTCGGGAGGCCTGGTGCTGCTGTGCCTGGTTCCCGGGGCGCGGCGCAGCCGGTTGGCGTCCCTCCTTCCCCGGTCCCGGCGGCCGGTGCCGTGGTCCGTGGACTGGCGGGCGCTGGCGGCCCGTGCCGGTGAGGGCGCCCGGCGCCGCGCCGCGGTGGTGGTGCTGTGCCGGGTGCTGGCCGCCGAACTGCGCGCCGGGCAGCCGCCGGAGGAGGCCCTGCGGATCTCCGCCGCCGAGGCGGGCCCGCTGGTGGGTGCCCCGACCGACGCGGCGTCGTTGCGCCGCGAGGCCGAGCGCGAACCGGACCTGTGGGCACTGGCCTACCTGGCGGTGTGCTGGGAGGTGGCCGCGGACACCGGGGCGGGTCTGGCCGAGGTGGTGGACGCCCTGGCCGCGAACCTCACCGAGCAGGAGGAGCAGCGCACGGAGGCCGCCGCGCGCACCACCGGTCCGCGCACCACCGCGATCGTGCTGGCCGCCCTGCCCGCCGTCGGACTGCTGTTGTCCTCGGGCCTGGGCGGATCGCCGCTGGTGTTCCTGTTCACCACGCCGCTGGGGTTGGCCTGCCTGGTGGGCGGGGTGGCCCTGGACGCTCTCGGGACCTGGTGGACGCTGCGCATGGTGCGTTCGGCGACCGCCTTTCCCTGACAGGGCCAGGGCAACGGGACTCGGACGGCAGACCCCGTCCGAGAAGCTGGCCGGAGGCCCGTCAGGGGGCCTCGGCCGGGAATCCGGCCCGGCTTCGGGTCCAGGGCCTGGGCGTCGGCCGTCGAGCCGGCCCCGGCGAGGGACGGCTGGCCACGGTCGGCATCGCTCCGGCCGCGGTGGCGGAGCGCGAGGAAGGAAGAGGGAGGACGGATGTTCCTGACGGTCGCCGCGGTTCTGGGAGCCGCGTGTGTGTGGGTACTGCTGGGCGGGGGGACGGCGCGCGAACTGCGTCCGCCCTCCCGTGCTCCGGCCGGGCCGGGGCTGCCTGTCCGGCTGCTGGGGCCGACCCTGGCGGGGGCGTTCGCGCTGACCGTCGCGGTGGCCCTGTTCGGCGCGGTCGGGGGCCTCATCGTGGCCGGGGTGTGCGCCGCCCTGTGGGTACGCGCCCGCAGGAGCGCCGGTTCCCGTTCTCAACGGCTGCCGGTGACCGCCGACCTGCCCGTGGTGATCGGTCTGCTCGCCTCGGGCATCCGCGCCGGGGCGACGGTGCCCGCCTGCCTCACTGCGGTGTCCCGGGCGACGCGGGGAAGGCTGGGGGAGGAACTGGCCGCGGTGGCCGAACAACTGCGCCTGGGCGCCGCTCCCGCCGAGGCGTGGCGGCGCCCGGCGCTGCCCGAGCCCCTCGTCCCGGTGGGGCGCGACCTGGCCCGGGCCGCCGACACCGGGGCACCGGTGGCCGACCTCCTGGACCGGCACGCGGTCGATCTGCGCCGGACCCTGCGGGCCCGGGGAACAGCACGGGTGGAGCGGCTGGGCGTGCTGGTGGTGGCGCCCCTGGGTCTGTGCTTCCTGCCAGCGTTCGTGCTGATCGGCATCGTGCCGATGGCCGCCGAGCTGCTGTCCCGGGCCCTGGACGGTTGAGGTCCCGGGCCCGGTCGCGTGTGCGGCGGCGCGGTGACGCGGTGACGCGGTGACGGTCAGGGTTGCTCGTCCCGGGAGCCGCGCCGCCGCTGGCCCTCGTAGGGGACGGGGAAGCGGGGCCAGCCCACGGACAGGCGCAGCACCGGCACCACGACGCACAGCAGCGCCAGGATTCCGGTCGAGACGTTGCCGACGATCCGCAACGCCGTACCGGTCGGGGTCGGGGCGGCGGCCGTGCGGTACACCACCGGTTCACTGAGGGGCGAGGGCGCGTCCGTCGCGTCGCGTGGGCTCTCCCGCTCGGGGCGGGACGGTTCCGGGGAGGCGGGGACCGGTGACGGTTCGGCGCACCGCTCGGGACCGGCGGAAGGGGCCGTTCGGCCGGAGTTCCCGAGGGCTCCGAAGCCGACGGGTTCGTCGGAGCGGAGGGGGTCATCGGAGCGCGCGGCCTCGGTGGGCCCGTTGGGGGAGGCCGAATCCTCTACACCGGTAGCGCCCGTTCTGTCTTGAGGTCCAAGGGCGTGGGTGAGACCGGCGGAACCAGGGGCGTGCGCGGAGTTCTCGGGAGTGATGGAAACACCGGAGTGGTCGACACCGAGGGGATCTGTGATCTGTGGCGCGGGCGAGGCGGGGCAGGGCGGTGCGCCCCCGGGCTGGGCGGGGGCTCCCAGCAGGAGGGCGCACATCAGCACGGAGACGGGGGCAGGACTCATTCCACTTCCTCGGAGGAGACGGCGGCCGGTCCGGCCAGGGAGCGCGCCCGGACAGGCCGTTCGATGAGGGACGAGGAGACCGCGACCACCACCTCGACGGTGGAGCCGGTGAGGACGCAGGATTCGAGGGAGGCGCGGTTGGCCTCGGCGGTGTCGCGGGCCTGCGCGCAGGCCCGCTCCGTTCCGTGGACGGCCCCGGCGGCGGCAGCGAGTGCGGCCAGGTCGGCCGCGGTGGTGGCGCGGTCGCGGTCGAGCCGCGCCGCGGAGGTCGCGAGGACGGCGAGGGTGACGAACCAGAGCAGCGCCCCCAGGGCGACCCACCAGACGGTGGCGGAACCGGAGTCGGAGCGCACCGGGGTCAACTCCCGGGTTCGAGGGGGACGGCGGCACTGCCGTCCACCGGCAGGGAGACCCCCGGACCGAACAGGAGTCGGGCCCGTACGGTGACGCGGGCCATGCCCCCGTCCTCGGACAGGTGCACGTCCGCTCCGTCGGGAGCGGCGGTCAGCGCCAGGGAGCGGGCACGGTCGTGGGCTTCGCCGCGGGCCAGCGCCCGGGCGCCCACGCGCGCCGCGTCGGCACAGGAGAGCTGGGCCGACGCGGCCTGGACGGCACCGAGGGCCACGGCCAGGACGAGCAGCAGGGAGGGCAGCACCATCGCCGCCTCCGCGGTGGCCGAGCCCCGGTCAAAAACCCGAGCCGAGCGCATTGACCACGAGATCGGTGAGGACGTCCTCGACCGCACCGCTGGTGAGCACGGCGTAGAGGACCCCGGCGAAGGCGACCGCCGCGATGGTGCAGAAGGCGTATTCGGAGGTCGTCATCCCGGCGTCCGCCGGGGACGGCGCGGCGGTGGGAGGGGACACGGGAGGGGACGTGGGCACGGGAGCGGACATGGCGGCCTTCCTGGTGGGGGGCCGTCTGCTGCGGCCCTCTTCCTCCAGGTTCGGCGGGCCGGAGCCGACGCGAAAGCCCCTTCCTCAGCCTGTGGATAACTCCCTCCGCGCCCCCGCGCTTCGTCCACAGGCTGTGGACGGCCTCGTCCCGGCCGTCAGTCCTCGCCGTCCGCGAGGACCTCGTCGAGCAGGCGCAGCGCACCGGCCTTGCTCAACGGCTCGTTGCCGTTACCGCACTTGGGCGACTGGATGCATGACGGGCAGCCCTGGTCGCACTCGCAGTCGGCGATGGCCGCGCGGGTCGCGGACAGCCACTCGCGCGCCGCCGCGTACCCCCGTTCGGCGAAGCCCGCGCCGCCCTCGTACCCGTCGTAGACGAACACCGTCAGCCTGCCGGTGTCGCCGTGCATGGACGTGGACACCCCTCCGATGTCCCAGCGGTCGCAGGTCGCCAGCAGCGGCAGCAGCCCGATCGCGGCGTGCTCGGCGGCGTGGGCGGCGCCCAGCAGCCCCACGTCCTCCCGGCGCAGCCGCTCCTCGCCCTCGGCGGGCAGCGTCCACCACACCGCGCGGGTGTCGAGGGTGCGCTCGGGCAGGTCCAGCGACTGCTCCCCCAGGACCGAACCGGTGCGCACGTCCCTGCGCAGGAACCCGACCACCTGGCGCACCACCTGCACCTCGCCGAAGTACACGGTGGCCCCGCTCGACCACTCCTCCTGGCGCAGCACCGACCGGACCGTGATGTCGGTGGTGTCGCGCGCCCAGGTGCTGTAGGGCGGCTCCGCCGGGTGGACCAGGGCGACGCCCTCGTCGAGGTCGAGGTCGTCGACCAGGTACGTGTACCCCTGGTGCAGGTACACCGCGCCGGGGTGGACGGTGCCGTGGGCGGCGGGCTCGTTGACCTCGCCGAGCAGCTGGCCGCTCCCGGTATCGACGATCTGCACGGGAGGCCCGCCCGACCCGCGGATATCGGCCAGGTCGCTGGCCCGTTCGTTACTCGTCCAGAACCAGCCCCGTGGACGCCTTCGCAGCAGGCGGCGTTCGACGAGTTCGGCGAGCCGCTCCTCGGTCGTCGCTCCGAAGAGGTCGAAGTCGTCCTTGGTGATCGGCAGCTCCTGGGCCGCCGCGCACAGGTGCGGCCCCAGGATGTGCGGGTTTTCCGGATCGAGGACGGTCGCTTCTACGGACCGGCCGAAAATGGCCTCCGGGTGGTGTGCCAGGTAGGTGTCCAAAGGGTCGTCACGGGCGATGAACACCGCCAGCGCGTCCTCCCCGCGCCGTCCGGCACGGCCCGCCTGCTGCCACAGTGACGCGAGGGTTCCCGGCCACCCGGCGATGAGCACCGCGTCCAGACCACTGATGTCCACCCCCAGTTCCAGGGCGTTGGTGCTGGCCAGGCCGAGGATCTCCCCCGAGCGCAGGGCCTCCTCCAGCTCCCGGCGCTCCGAGGCCAGGTATCCGCCCCGGTAGGCGGCCACCCTCCCGGCCAGGGCGTGGTCGCCGCGCTCGGCCAGCAGGCGCTGAGTGGTCAGCGCGACCACCTCCGCACCCTGCCGGGAGCGGACGAACACCAGGGTGCGCACACCGTCGCGGACCAGGTCGGCGAGCATCTCGGCGGCCTGCGAGGGCGCCGTCCTGCGGATCGGCGCTCCGTGCTCGCCGGTCAGGTCGGTCAACTCCGGCTCCACCAGTGCCACGGACATCCCCGGACGCGGGGAACCGTCCCGGCTGACCGCCGTGACGGGCACGCCGGTCAGCCGGGTGGCGCTCTCGGCGGGGCTGCCGGAGGTGGCCGAGGCGAGCACGAACACCGGACGCGACCGGTAGCGGGCGCACACGCGGCGCAGCCGACGCAGGATCTGCGCGACGTGCGAGCCGAAAACCCCCCGGTATCGGTGCGCCTCGTCGATCACCACGTAACGCAGCCGACGCAGGAAGCGCGCCCACGCACCGTGGCGGGGCAGGATGCCGTGGTGCAGCATGTCCGGGTTGGTGAGCACGTAGTTGCCGTGCTCGCGCACCCAGGAGCGCTCCTCGGTCGGTGTGTCGCCGTCATAGACGGCTGTCCGCATTCCCGGCAGGGAGAGGTCCGTTATCCACCGCAGCTGGTCCTGGGCGAGCGCCTTGGTCGGAGAGAGGTAGAGCACGGTTCCGCCCGCGTCAATCGCGTCCACAGCGGGTAGGAGGAAGGCGAGTGACTTCCCCGAGGCGGTACCCGTGGCTATGATCACATCACGGCCCGAACGTGCGAGGTCGGCGGCTTCGGCCTGGTGGGACCACGGTCCCGTGATCCCCCTGTCGGCGAGCCGTTCGACCAGGTGGGGCGCGGTCCACACCGGCCACTCCCCGCTCACCCCGTCGTTGCGGGCCACGTGCTCGATGTGGGTCACCTGTGGGTACCGGGTATCGTCACGCCACACACCGGGAAGCACGGGCTCCGGTCGCCTCATCCGAGACCCCTCCTCACTGGTACGCGTTCGAGGCCCGCAGGCGCCTCTCACCCAAGGGTGGAGCACTGGGACATTGGTTTCAGTGTGACATCCGAGGGAACAGTGGCGCGGTGTCACGGTTTTTCTGTGCATCACAGGAAGACGCACTCGACACGCGTGGTTGAATGCGTGCTGGTGGGGTAACGCCCGGCAGAGATCATTCGCGTTTTTCGCGGTTCGGCGCTGGAGGACTAGTGGACTTGAAGCTTGATCATTACACCGAGGGCGACACCGAGATCGTCGTCGTTGAGGGTGAGATCGATGTCTATACCGCGCCCCGGCTCCGCGAGCTGCTGATCGACCTGGTCAACAAGGGCAACTTCCACCTCGTGGTCAACATGGAGAAGGTGGAGTTCCTGGACTCGACGGGCCTCGGTGTGCTCGTGGGCGGGCTCAAGCGCGTCCGGGCCCACGACGGGACCCTCGACCTGGTCTGCACCCAGGAGCGCATCCTGAAGATCTTCCGGATCACCGGTCTGACCAAGGTCTTCGGCATCCACGACTCGGTGCAGGAAGCCATCGACAAGCGTTCCGCGAAGTAGCCCCGAGCGAGCGATGGCAACCATCACGCTCACGATCAGCGCGCTCCCCGCTCACGTGCGCACGGCGCGGCTCATGGCCGCCACCGTCGCACGGCGGGCGGGTATCGCCGCCTCAGCGATCGACGAGATCAGGCTGGCGGTCGGTGAGGCGTGTTCCCGGGCGGTGGCGGCACACAAGCTGCACTGCCCCACACAGCCGATCCTGCTCCAGTTGATCGACGGCAGCGGGCCTGATCCGACGTCGGAGTCCCGCACCGACGCCACGAGCAGCATCCTGCGCGCCAACGGGAGCGCGACGCAACGTTTCGAGGTCGTCGTCTCCGACCGTGCCCCGGCCAAGGACACGGAGGAGCCCACCAACCCGTCCCTGCTCGACGGGCTCTTCCTGGACGGTGAGGACACCCCTCCCGGCGGGATCTCCGGGTTCTCCCCGGGGCTGGGCCTGGCGGTCATCACGGGTCTGGCCGACGAGGTGAAGATCGACCCCAGCGACCGGGGGACCGTGGTGCGGATGAGCTGGCCGCTGGCCACGGAGCCCTCGCCCGACCCGAGTTCCAACTAGGGTCGGCCGGGCCGGTATCCGAACGCTCACGAGGGCGCCTCCCCGCGGGGAGGCGCCCTCGGTGTGTCACGGGCCGCCCGTCACGCCGGGAGACCCGGCGCGGCCGCGAGGCCTGCGCCGACACAGGCGCGGGTTCCGGGTGGATGCGGGACCGCGGGGCGTACGCCGACGCGGGCGCGGGGCCCGGAGCGAAGGCGGGCAGCACGGTGCCGACCGTGCCCCTGGGCCCCCTGTACATCCAGTCAACCGCCTCCCGCGCGCCCCCGAAAGCCCCGGATCCGGCCTGTGGACAACGCAGCCACGCGATCAGTCGCAGGCCTGGGAGGAGACCTGCTCGTTGTTCTCCAGGCCGCTCTGGGCGTTCTCCGCGACCTCGTCGGCGGTGAGCACGTAGCCCGTCTCGGGCTCGTTCGTGGCGGCGGCGAAGACCACCCCGTACACGGTGCCGTCCGGCGACAGCAGCGGGCCGCCGGAGTTGCCCGGGCGCACCACGGCGCGCACCTGGTAGATCTCCCGGCTCACCTGCTGGGAGTGGTAGAAGTCCGGCCCCTGCGCCGTCTGGCGGGCACGGACGCGCGCCGGGACGGCCGTGAAGCCGCTGTTGCGCGGGAAGCCCGCCACGACCGCGTCACCGCCCTGCGGGGCCTCGTGGGTGAACTCCAGCGGTTCCAGGTCCAGGCCCGGCACGTGCAGCACGGCCAGGTCCTGCTGGGCGTCGAAGAGCACCAGCGTGGCGTCGAGCTGGTAGCCCTCCCGGGTGACCACCCGCAGGTCGTCGGTGACCCCGGCGACCACGTGCGCGTTGGTCATGATCCGGTCCTCCCCGTAGGCGAAGCCGGTCCCCTCCACGCGGCGCTGGCACGAGGGCGCGGTGCCCAGCACCTTCACCACGCTGCGGCTCGACTCGATCAGTTCCGGGGTGGTGAGCACGTCGGGGTCCGGCGGCGCCACCTCGGCCAGCTCACCGGTGCCCAGGCCGCTGAACACCTGCGGGAAGGCGCTCTGGTCCACGATCCGGCGGAACGTGGAGAACCCGCTGTGGGCGGCCTCGGGCATCAGCGTGTCCACCGAGTGGAGGATGCGCGAGTCCCTGACCTGGCCCGCGACGAACGGCAGCGCCGAGTTGGCCACCGTGCTGCCGATGAACCAGGCCACGAGCAGCACCGAGAGCCCGCTGATCAGGGCGCCGCCGATGGCGTCCAGGACCCGCGCCGAGTCCCACGTCACCTTGTTGCGGACGAAGGTGCCCAGGTAGGAGAGCAGGAACTGGCCGAGCGCCGCGGACAGGAACACCACGGCGATCGCCAGCAGCGCCTGCCTGCCGGGGTCCTCCACCCACGCCTGGATGGGTGCCGGGGCCGTCAGGGCGGCGAGGACACCCCCTCCGACGAAGCCCGCGAAGCTGAAGACACCGACGATGAAACCCTGTCGGTACCCCGTCACCGCGAACAGCAGCAGCAGGACGACCAGGATCACGTCGAGCACATTGCCCTCCAAGAGTGAGCGCTAACCGACCGGCCGCAGGCCCTGCGGGGTTGCTTCGAACACTTCGGTGAGACCCTCGTCGCGCCAGGGAAGTTCCCAGCCGCCCAGGGCGAGCAGGCTGTCGATCACCGCGCCGGTGAAGCCCCACACGAGCATCCCCTCCACCCGGAAGCCGGGCCCCCAGCGGGGCCCGCCCCCGTAGCGCACCTTGACCCGGTTGGCCGGGTCGGCGAGGTCGGCGACGGGCACGCGGGAGACCGCGGCGACCTCGCCCAGGTCGGTCGGCCGCACCTCGCTGGGCTCGCGCCACCAGCCCAGGACGGGCGCCACCCGGAAGTCGCTGAAGCTCAGGTACAGCTCGGGGAGGCGGCCGACGACGTCGACCCCCTCGGGGAGGAGGCCGGTCTCCTCGGCGGCCTCGCGCAGCGCCGCGGCCTCCGGGGAGGCGTCGGAGGGCTCGATCCGGCCGCCGGGGAAGGCGGGCTGTCCGGCGTGGCGGCGCAGCCCCTCGCTGCGCTGGATGAGGAGGAGGTCGGGGCCCCTGGGCCCCTCTCCGAAGAGGATGAGGACGGCGGACTCGCGCCCTCCCTCGGCGGGCGGCCGCATGGGCGGCGGCACGGTCATCGTCTCGGCGGCGTCCGCGAGCGCGGCCAGCCAGAGCGGGATCGAGTTCATGCGGGGAACCTGTTCCGGGAGTCGTCGCGCCGTCGGTGGGTCGAAGGGGCCGTGCGCCGGGCTCCTCGCGGGGCCGCGGGGCCCGCGCCCGGGGGAGCGCCGCGCGAGGGAGCGCGTCGTTCCCGGGGAGTCGTCACGTCGTCGGACCTCCCCCGGCGCCGGCGGGCGGGGGTACCGCCGTCACACGGGGCGCCGCGAACCGGGACGCCCGCGACGGGGACGATGTGCGCACACTCACGTGATCAGGGTACAAACCTCCGGCGCCTGCTCCCGATGCGCGCCCGGCCGCCCCTGTGCGACCGGGCGCCGGGACGGGGCGCCCGCCCGGGTCCGCACCCCGCACACGCGGGCGGCCGGCCCCGTGGGTCTCAGGAGAAGGAGCGCATCCGCAGCAGCTTGGTCGCGGTTGCGGTGTCCGTGGGCCCCTCGCCGAAGGAGGGGCACAGACGGGCCAGGCCGCAGGCCCCGCACGCGGGCTTGCGGGAGTGGCAGACCCGGCGGCCGTGCCAGATGACGCGGTGGGAGAGCATCGTCCAGTCCCGGCGCGGGAAGAGCGCGCCGATCTCGTGCTCGACCTTGACCGGGTCCTCCTCGTCGGTCCACCCGAAACGACGGACGAGCCGCCCGAAATGGGTGTCAACAGTGATACCGGGCACATCAAAGGCGTTACCGAGCAGTACGTTTGCGGTCTTTCGCCCTACACCGGGTAGTTTGACCAGGTCGGAGAGTTTCCTCGGAACCTCTCCACCGTGCCGTTCGCACAGTTCCTGCCCGAGCCCGATGAGGCTGTTGGCCTTGGCCCGGAAGAAGCCGGTCGAGCGGATCATCTCCTCCAACTCCTCCCGCCGCGCCGAGGCGTAGCCCTCCGCGTCGGGGTAACGGGCGAAGAGGGCGGGGGTGACCTGGTTGACCCGCTTGTCCGTGCACTGGGCGGACAGGATCGTCGCGACCAGCAGTTCCAGGGGGGTCGTGAAGTTCAGTTCGCAGTGGGCGTCCGGGTACAGCTCGATGAGTTCCCGGTACATCCTGCGGGCGCGGCGGACCAGCGCGAGCCGGCTCTCACCGGTGGGCGTGGTCGTCGGCTCGGTCGCGTCTGGTGTGTCACGGGGCATCATCACAGGGTAGGCGTCCCGGTGACGGGGCGGACCGCGGCCCGGCGGCCGTGCTCGCGCGGCCGTCGCGAGCGGGTCCGCGCCACCGTCGGCGGACGGGGCTATGTAACCAATGTCCGGTGGCGCGGCGCGGACAGCCCTGGTACAGAACTGATGACGGCTAGGATCGCAGGGGCTGACGTCGGCTGTTGTGGGCAGTTGTCTCTCGGCGGACAAGCCGGGATCACGACCTGGTTTCACACCCGGGTGCGATATACGTCACACTGTTGGCGGTCAGGTTTTAGGAGGACGTGTGGTGGACGAGATCAACGAGGTGCTGCGGAAGGCCCCTCTGTTCGAGGCGCTGGACGAGGAGGACACGGCCGCACTCCGCTCCTCGGTGAACGAGGTGCGTCTCGGCCGCGGCCAGACCCTGTTCAGCGAGGGCGACGAGGGCGACCGCCTGTACGTCATCCTCAGCGGGAAGGTGAAGCTGACCCGCACGGCCGTGGACGGCCGCGAGAACCTGCTCGGGGTGCTCGGCCCCAGCGAGATGTTCGGCGAGCTGTCGCTGTTCGACCCGCGCCCGCGCACCGCGAGCGCCGTCGCGGTCACCGACTCGGTGCTCGCGGGACTGGGCCACGACGACCTGCGCCCGTTCCTGTCCAGCCGCCCGCAGGTGTCGCTCCAGCTGCTCAAGGCGCTGGCCGCCCGCCTGCGCCGGACCAACGACGTGATGGCCGACCTCGTCTTCACCGACGTGCCCGGCCGCGTCGCCAAGGCTCTGCTGGAGCTGGCCGACAAGTTCGGCAAGGAGGGCGAGGACGGACTGCACGTCCACCACGACCTCACCCAGGAGGAGCTCGCCCAGCTGGTCGGCGCCTCCCGTGAGACGGTCAACAAGGCCCTCGCCGAGTTCGCCCTGCGCGGCTGGCTGCGGATCGAGGCCAAGGCCGTCGTCCTGCTCGACGTCGAGCGGATGCGCCGTCGCGCCCGCTAGACCGTGCCCCTCGGGCGGGGACTCCCGGGGGCGCTGACGTTCGCGCCCCGCGCCGGGGCTCCCCGGGCCTGAACGCTGTGTGGCCGCTCCCCCCTGCGGGGTGGGCGGCCACAGCCGTGTCCGGAGCCGTCCGCGCCCGATTCCCGGTGCCCCTGGGTCCGGGGGGCCGCCGCGCCCCGGACCCGGGTCGGGGGAGCGCTCGCCGACTAGGTCTCGACACCCTCGGGGAGTTCGCCGCGCGCCGAGAGGTAGCGCAGCTGGGCGCGCACCGACGAGGCGGCCGCGAACCGGATCTGCTCGGTGACGTCGGGGTAGACGCGGTCGACGATCTGCTCGACCCCCGTCGCCCCCGCGCGCACCGCGTCCAGGACCTGCCCCAGGCGCGACTCGCGGTGGTCGACGTAGGAGTCCAGCACCGTCGCCGGGGCCGTGATGATCGGGCCGTGGCCGGGCAGCAGGGTGCGCACGTCGTGCTCGCGCACGAGGGAGCGCAGCCGGTACAGCGACTCCATGTAGGGGCCCAGCCCGTCGTCGCCGTCGATCACCGTGGTGCCGTGGCCCAGGACGGTGTCGCCGGTCAGGATGGTGTTGTCCGCCTCCACCATCAGGCAGACGGAGTCCTCGGTGTGGCCGGGGGTGGCGATCACCCGTACCCGAAGGCCGTCGGCCTCCAGGACCTCTCCGTCGGACAGGCCGCGTCCGCCGACCCTGGTCCCCGGATCGACCGCGTGCACGGGGGCGCCGGTCAGCTCCGAGAAGTACCGGGCGCCCTCCCCGTGGTCGGGGTGGCGGTGGGTCACCACGGCCATCAGCACCTGGGCGCCCTGCTCCTGCACGGTCCGCGCCACGCGCTCCAGGTGGCGCTCGTCGTGGGGGCCGGGGTCGACGACCACGACCCCGCGCGCGCCCGGCTCCCGCAGGATCCAGGTGTTGGTGCCCTCCAGCGTCATCGGGCCGGGATTGGGGCACAGCACGCAGCTGGCGCGCAGTGTCCCGGAACCGTCGATCCTCATCGCACCTCGCTTCGCTCGCCGAACCGGACCGGGGAGCGGCCGGGGCCTCCGGCACGCGCGGCCCCGCTGCCCGGCGGCCCCTCAGGGAGTCGCGTCGGGTTTCGGGAGGGGGTAGTCCACCCCGTTCGGCGCGACGACGCGCAACTGGCCGCCGACCTCCCGGACAACCGGCTCAATGGGGACGATATCCCGTCGGGCCTCCCGTACTCCCCGGAGGGTCCGGCAGTCCGCGAGTTCGGCGCAGTTCACGACCGTGGGCGGCAGCATCGGCATCCGGCCCGCCTCCCACTCGCCGTGGACGGCGGCGGGGTCGGTCCACCGGGTGAGGTCGGCCTCGCCGCCCACGTCGCGCGAGGCCTGCCCCGGAGGCAACTCGGCCGCGAAGAACCAGGTGTCGTAGCGGCGCGGCTCGGCCCTCGGGGTGATCCAGCGCGACCACGCGCGCAGCCACTCCGAGCGGAGCACGAGGCCGCGCCGGGCCAGGACCCCGGTGAAGGAGTGGGAGCGGTCGATCAGTCCCAGCCGGTCCCGCTCCCACTCCTCGGAGGAGGTGTCGAGGGTGATGGCCTCCCCACCCGCACGCCCGGGTTCGCCGGCCAGCAGGACGCCGGTCTCCTCGAAGGTCTCGCGGACCGCGGCGCACACCAGCGCCCGGGCCATGCGCACGTCGGTGCCCAGCGTGCGCGCCCACTCCTCGGGGCCGGGGCCGGTCCAGGGCAGGTCGCCGTCGGCGTCGCGCGCGTCCACCCCGCCGCCGGGGAAGACGTAGGCGCCCGGGGCGAACCCCATGGAGCGGACCCTGCGCATGAGCAGGACCTCCATGGGGCCGTCCGCGCCCCCGTCCCGGACACCGCCGCGGGGACGCAGGAGCATGACCGTGGCGGCCGGGCGGGGCTCGACGGCGCCGCCCGGCGCGGAGCCGCCCGGCGCCGCGCCCCCGTTCCCGGTGCCTTCGCCTGCCGGGACGTCGCGCATCGGCGTACCCTCCTCCTCGGGGACAGAGCGCCGCGAAACGGGGGTCACCGCACCGGAAGAGGGCGACCCGCTCAGCGGACCTCGACGATCATCTCAACCTCGACCGGCGCGTCCAACGGCAGGGCGGCCACGCCCACGGCGGCACGCGCGTGCACACCGGCGTCGCCGAAGATCTCGGCCAGCAGGTCGCTGGCCCCGTTCACCACGCCGGGCTGTCCCGTGAAGTCGGGGGTGCTGGCCACGAAGCCGCCCACCTTGACCACGCGGACCACGCCGGACAGCTCGCCGATCTCGGCGCGCACCGCGGCCACCGCGTTCAGCGCGCACCGCGCGGCCAGCTCCTTGGCCGTCTCCGGGGTGACCTCGGCGCCGACCTTGCCCGTGGTGGGGAGCTTCCCGTCCACGAACGGCAGCTGGCCGGACACGTAGACGTGGTCGCCGCTGCGCACCGCGGGCGTGTACGACGCGACCGGCGCGGCCACCTCGGGCAGGGTCAGACCCAGCTCGGCGATCCGCTCCTCGGGGGTGGCCATCACAGCTCCCGCTTCATGTACGCGACGTACTGCTGGTTGCGGGGGTCGGTGCCCTCCGGCAGCGGAGCGGGCACGACGGAGACGAGCTCCCAGCCGTCGGCGCCCCAGTTGTCCAGGATCTGCTTGGTGGCGTGCGACAGCAGCGCCACCGTCTGGTACTCCCACTTGCTCATGCGTCCCTCACCCTTGCTCGCTCACCGGCGGACCGCCCCACGGCGGGGCGCCGCACGTCAACGCCGCCACCTTACTCATCCGCGTGCCCTCCCGCGCCCACCGCGGCACCGCTCCCGACCCCGCTTGGAACGCCCGCATAGACTGCCTGGAGTGAGCGAGAGCGAGCACGGACCGAAGCCTCCGGGGGAGGCCTGCGCGGGAGCACGACTGCACATCGTCACCGGCAAGGGCGGGACCGGCAAGACCACGGCCGCCGCCGCGCTGGCGCTGGCGCTGGCCTCCGGCGGCGCGAGAGTGCTCCTGGTCGAGGTGGAGGGCCGCCAGGGCGTCGCCACCCTCCTCGGCAGCCCGCCGCTGCCCTACGAGGAGCGGGAGATGATGGCCGCGCCCGGCGGCGGCAGCGTGAGCGTGCTGGCGGCCGACGCCGAGGCGGCACTGCTGGAGTACCTGGAGATGTTCTACGGGATGCGCCGGGCGGGCCAGGCGCTGAACCGGCTGGGCGCCGTGGACTTCGCCACCACCATCGCCCCCGGGCTGCGCGACGTCCTGCTCACCGGCAAGGCCACCGAGGCGGTGCGGCGCCGCCGGGGCGGCCGCCGCAGGTCCGCCGAGAGCGCGCCGACGGCCCCCTTCCACTACGACGCGGTGGTGATGGACGCGCCGCCCACCGGCCGGATCGCCCAGTTCCTCAACGTGAACTCCGAAGTGGCCGGGCTGGCCCGCGTGGGGCCGATCCGCAACCACGCCGACCGGGTCATGGAGGTCATCCGCTCGGGGCAGACCCGGGTGCACTTCGTGTCTCTGCTGGAGGAGATGCCCGTCCAGGAGACCCGGGACGGGATCGCCGAGGTCGGGGGGCTGGGGCTCAACGTGGGCGCGGTGCTGGTGAACATGGTGCGGCGACCGCTGCTGGACGAGGCCGACCTGGCCGCCGCGGCGGAGGGGGAGACGGACCTGGAAGCGCTGGCCGCCGGGCTGAAGGAGGCGCGTCTGGAGGACGCGCGGGAACTCGCGGCGGCACTGGCCGGAGAACTGCGCGCCCACGCCCTGCGGGTGCGGCTGGAGCGCCGGATGCGTTCGGACCTGGAGGGGCTGGGCCGCCCGCTGCTGGAGCTGCCGCTGCTGGAGGGCGGTGTGGACCGCGCCGCGCTGGACTCCCTGGCGCGGCGGCTGGTCGGGCAGGGGGTGCGGTTGTGAGCGCGGCGGTGGGGGCCGGACGCCTGGACGTGGACGCCCTCGTGGACGACCCCGGTACGCGGATCATCGTGTGCTGCGGCGCGGGCGGGGTCGGCAAGACCACGACGGCCGCGGCGCTGGGGCTGCGCGCCGCCGAACGCGGGCGGCGGGCCGTGGTGATCACCGTGGACCCGGCGCGGCGGCTGGCCCAGTCCCTCGGGCTGGAGTCGTTGGACGACACACCGCGGCCGGTCCCGCTGCCGGAGGGGTCGGGCGGCAGCCTGCACGCGATGATGCTCGACATGAAGCGGACCTTCGACGAGGTCGTCAGGGAGCACGCGGACCCCGAGCGGGCCCGGCAGATCCTGGCCAACCCCTTCTACCAGACCCTCTCCACGAGCTTCTCGGGCACGCAGGAGTACATGGCCATGGAGAAGCTGGGCCAGCTGCGCCAGTCGGGGGACTGGGACCTGATCGTGGTGGACACCCCGCCCAGCCGGTCCGCGCTGGACTTCCTGGACGCGCCCAAGCGGCTCGGCCGCTTCCTGGACGGGCGGCTGATCCGCTTCCTGAGCGCCCCGGCCAGCACGGGGGCCTTCCGGCTGCTCGGCGCCGGATTCAACCTGGTGACCTCGGCGATCAGCAAGGTCGTGGGAGCCCAGCTCCTCGACGACCTGCGGTCCTTCGTCGCCGCGTTCGACACGGTGTTCGGCGGTTTCCAGAAGCGCGCGGAGCGCACCTACCGGTTGCTCCAGGCTCCGGGGACGGCCTTCGTGGTGGTGGCCGTGCCGGACACGGACGCGATGCGCGAGGCGGCCTACTTCGTGGAGCGGCTGGCCACCGACGCCATGCCGCTGGCCGGGCTGGTGGTCAACCGGACGCATCCGCTGCCCGAGGGGGCGGGCGGGTCCCTGGACGTGCGCGAGGCGGTCGCCGCCGCGGAGGCGCTGGAGCGCTCGGGCACGCGGACGCCGGCCTCGGCGGCCCTGCGGCTGCACGCGGAGAGGGTCCGCACGCGCGGGCGCGAGGTCCGGCTGCGGGACGCCCTGCTGGCGGAGCACGGCGGCGTGCGCGTGGCCGAGGTGGCCGCCCTGCCGGAGGACGTGCACGACCTGGCGGGGCTGCGCGACGTCGGCGAGGAGCTGGCGGGCCGGGGCCGGTAGGGCGCTGTCAGCGCTCAGGCCGCAGAGGTGCGCTCGGCGTGCTCGGCCGCGTAGCTGGCGAGGTCGACGTCACCCTCCCTGCGGGCCTCCTCCAGGAGCGGACCCCAGCTGGTGACGCCGGGGTGCTTGCGCAGCAGGGCGCGGCGCTCGCGTTCGGTCATGCCGCCCCAGACGCCGAACTCGACCCGGTTGTCGAGGGCGTCGGTCAGGCAGTCGGTGCGTACCGGGCACTCCTGGCAGATGAGTTTGGCGCGGTGCTGCGCCGCGCCCTGGACGAACAGCGCGTCGGGGTCCACCCGCCGGCACAGCGCCCTGGTCGTCCACTGGTCGGTCCACATGCCTCTACTCCCCTGTGCGCACCCGGTCCCCGCGCCAGCGGATCCGGTGTCCGGGGCACGCGCGTGCCCCGGCCGGAGGGGAACACCGTGGGCTCCCGCTGCCGCGTGGGGTGCGGTGGTCGACGCCCACCCCTGTTGCCTAGAAGTTACGGATTCGTTCGCCGCGCCAACAGAACCTGATGGACCCCCCTCACGTCTCACCAATATGGCCCGCTCGGGCCATTGCGTGGGGGTCTGGTGGCTCTCCGCATCGGACGGGGTGGGCGTGCCGCGCCGCCGAACCGGTCAGTGCCCGGCCGGCGATAGGCATGAAAAGATGGCATGGGGGCACAGCCCGCGGTACGCGGGTCATTTCCGCGCGTTCGCGCACTATCCGTTCCACATCGGACCACTTCGCACGTACGTGGTCACCTAGTCTGATGGGGTGGGTCAGGGGACATTGCTTCAAAGAATCAGCCAACTGGTCGGCGTCGGCGTCGTCGCTGGACTCCTCGTCGCCGCTCTCGCGCTCCCCGCCGTCGGGGGACTGGGCATCACGGCGCGCAACGTGGCCAGCGGCTTCCTGGAGATGCCCAGCAATCTGGAGACTCCGCCGCCTCCTCAGAGATCGACGATCTATGACAGCGAGGGCGGCGTCATCGCGGAGATCTTCGACCAGAACCGCGAACTCGTCGAGATCGAGGACGTCTCGCCGGTCATGATCGACGCGATCCTCGCCATCGAGGACGCCCACTTCTACGAGCACGGCGGCATGGACGTGTCGGGCACGCTGCGCGCCGCGCTCCGCACACTCAGCGGCGACACCCAGGGCGCGTCCTCCATCACCCAGCAGTACGTCAAGAACGTCCAGATCGAGGCGGCCACCACCCAGGAGGAGCTGGAGGAGGCCTCCGAGACGACGATCGCCCGCAAGATCCGGGAGCTGCGCTACGCCGTCGCCCTGGAACAGCGGATGACCAAGGACGAGATCCTCGAGGGCTACCTCAACATCGCCTACTTCAGCGACGGCGCCTACGGGGTCGAGTCCGCCGCGCAGCACTTCTTCCAGGTGCCCGCCAGCGACCTGGAGCTGCACCAGGCCGCCACCATCGCGGGCCTGGTGCGCTACCCCTACCTCTACAATCCCCGCTTCTTCCCCGAGCAGACCACCGACCGCCGCAACGTCGTGCTCGACCGCATGGTGGCCACCGGCGCGATCACCGAGGCGGAGGCCGAGGAGGCCAAGCAGGTCCCGATGGAGGTGGAGATCTCCACCCCGCCCAACGGCTGCGTGCCCAGCGACCAGCCGTTCTTCTGCGACTACGTGGTCCAGGAGATCGAGAAGGACGAGCGCTTCGGCCAGAACGAGACCGAGCGGGCGCGCTGGCTGCGCACCGCCGGACTCCAGATCCACACCACGCTCGACCCGCAGACCCAGGTGTCGGCGCAGGAGGCCGTGGACGAGTGGGTCCCGCGCGAGAACGAGTCCCGCAAGGTGGCCGCCGAGGTGGTCATCCAGCCGGGCACCGGCCACATCCTGGGCATGGTGCAGAGCCGCAACTACGGACCCGACGAGAGCAAGCTCGGCGAGACCTCCATCAACTTCGCCACCGACGCGGACCGGGGCGGCAGCAGCGGCTTCCAGGCGGGTTCCACGTTCAAGGCGTTCACCCTGGCGGCGGCGCTGGCCGAGGGGATGCCGTTCGGCACCTCGTTCAACTCACCGGCCAGCGTGACCGTCTCCGGGCAGCGCAGCTGTAACGGCGGCACCCTGAGTCCCTGGTCCCCCAGCAACTCCGGCGACACCAACTCCAACACCACGCACAACATGATGACCGGGACGAGGGCCTCGTCCAACACCTACTTCGCCCAGCTCCAGGCGCGGGTGGGCTTCTGCGACGTGATGGAGATGGCCGAGGACCTGGGGCTGCGGCGCGCGGACGGCACGCTGTTCACCGAGAACGAGCGCTCGCTGGCCAACAGCAGCTTCACGCTGGGCAGCGAGGAGGTCTCCCCGCTGCGCGTGGCCAACGCCTACTCGGTCTTCGCCTCGGGCGGGATCCTGTGCGAGCCGCAGGCCATCACCAAGATCATCGACCAGCACGCGCACGAGACGATCGAGATCGAGCCCGAGTGCGAGCGGGTGATCGACGAGGAGGTGGCCGACGGGGTCAGCTACCTGCTGGAGCAGCCCTTCAACGGCGGCACCGCGGCCTCCCTGGGCATCGGCCGTCCGGCGGCGGGCAAGACCGGTACCACCGACGGCTCGGCCGCGGCCTGGTTCGCCGGGTTCACCCCGCAGATGGCCGGTGCGGTCTTCGTCGGCGACCCGCGCGGCCCGCAGCAGTACCCGCTGCGCAACGTCACCATTGGCGACCGGTACTACGGGGTGGTGTACGGGGCGACGATCCCGGGCCCGATCTGGCAGGAGACCATGCGCGGCGCCCACGAGGGCCTGGACGTCGAGCAGCTGCCGTCGCCGCCGTCGCAGTTCGGCTCCACGTCGGCTCCGCGCACGGAGGAGGAGGCCAGCCCGGCCAGCGACGACGGCGGCGTGCCGGACGTGATCGGCCAGTCCGAGCAGGAGGCGGTGAGCGTCCTGGAGGCCGCGGGCTACACGGTGAACGTGTCCGCGACCCGGGTCCGCTCCCCCGAGCCCGAGGGCACTGTGGCCGCGGTCAACCCGGACCCGGGGACGCGGCTGCCGGAGGGGGCCACGGTCAACGTGTTCCTCAGCAGCGGCGGCGGGACCGCCAGCGGGCCGGAGGACGACGAGGACTGGTTCCCGGTCGCGCCCGCGTCGAACTCCCCCGGCCGGGAGGACGACTGAGGCCCGACACGTGAGAGGGGCGGCGGTGCGTACACCGCCGCCCCTTCGCGTTCCCCGCCGTTTCCGGGTGGCGCGCAGTCGGGCCGGGCCCGGTCTGACCGGGTCAGGTCATCCGGCGAGCTGGCGCTTGACCTCGGCGGCCACGCGGGCGCCCTCGGCCCGGCCGGCGATCTTGGGGTTGACGACCTTCATGACCTGGCCCATGGCGCGGGGGCCCTCGGCTCCGGTCTCGGTGACGGCCTCGGCCACCAGCGACGACAGCTCCTCGTCGGTGAGCTGCTTGGGCAGGTAGTCGGAGATGACCTCGCTCTCGGCCCGCTCGGCCGCGGCCTGCTCGGGCCGGTCACCCTTGTCGAACGCCTCGGCGGCCTCGCGGCGCTTCTTGGCCTCCCGGGTGAGCAGACGGGTGATCTCGTCGTCTCCGAGGGAACGCGAGGTGCTGCCGGCGGCCTCCTCGGTGGAGATGGCGGCCAGGACCATGCGCAGGGTGCCGGTACGCACCTTGTCGCGCGCCTTGATGGCGGTGGTCAGGTCGTTCTTGAGGCGGGCTTTGAGTTCGGACATGAGCCGATCCTACGGCGGGCCGCCACGGGGTCACCAACGGTTTGCGCGCGCGGACGCCGCGCGGACGCGGCTCACACCGGCCCGGCGGCCCGCGACGGGGGATTCGCGCACGCGTGCTCCGTGGATCTGCGACGATCTCTGTGACGACGAAGGAGGGCGATGGGCGCCGACAACAGACGAATCCTGCGCCGGGTGGGGCGCGCGGCCGCGATCACGGGCGCCGTCGGAGCGGCGGGACTGGTCTACGCCTCGGTCATCGAGCGCAACTGGTTCCGGCTGCGCCGCTACGAGCTGCCCCTGCTGCCCCCGGGCAGCCCGCGGCTGCGGATCCTGCACCTGTCCGACGCGCACCTGACACCCGACCGGAAGATGCTCATCGAGTGGATCCGGGGGCTGGAGGCCCACGAGCCGGACCTCGTGGTCAACACGGGCGACTCGCTGGCGCACCCGGACGCGGTGGGGCCGTTCACGAAGGCCCTGGGGCCCCTGCTGGACCGGCCGGGCGCGTTCGTGTACGGGTCCAACGACCTGTTCTCGCCGCAGCCGAAGAACCCGGCCCGCTACCTGTGGCGGACCAGCAAGAACGACTACAACAAGCGCCGGACCCCGGACCTGCCCTGGCGCGAGCTGGGCGAGGCCATGTCCGCGTCCGGGTGGCTGGACCTGAACAACCGCAGGGGCGGGCTGAAGGCGGGCGGACTCGACGTCGCCCTGGCCGGGGTGCACGACTCGCACATCAAGCTGGACAGGTACGAGGAGGTCGCCGGACCGGCCGACCCGTCGGCGGACCTGCGTCTGGGCGTGCTGCACTCGCCGGAGCCGTCCAACCTGGACCGGTTCGCGGCCGACGGCTACCAGCTGCTCCTGGCCGGGCACACGCACGGCGGCCAGCTGTGCCTGCCGTTCTACGGGACCCTGGTCACCAACTGCGGGATCGACCGCAGGCGGGCCTGGGGGCTGCACGAGTACGGGGACGCGTGGCTGCACGTGTCCGGCGGCCTGGGCACCTCCCCGTACGCCCCGGTGCGGTTCTGCTGCCGCCCGGAGGCCTCCCTGCTGGACCTCGTGGCCTCCTCCTGACCCCCCTCGGCGCTCCGATCGGAAATCGTGCACGAGCACTCCCGGGCGTCCGCTAGACTTGTGGACGTTGCTTCGGGGTGTAGCGCAGCTTGGCAGCGCGCTTCGTTCGGGACGAAGAGGTCGTGGGTTCAAATCCCGCCACCCCGACAAAGGAACGGGTGTCCACGCAGGTGGGCACCCGTTCTTCGTTTTCGCGGGTCCGGGGCTTCCCCCTGCCGCTCCGCACCCTCGGAGCGCACGGCCGGAACCGTCGGCTTGTCGGCTTCCGTGCGTCACCGGTGCGTCGGAAGCTATCCGCCCGGTTCGCGCGGCGAGCGCCTTCGGCCCTCCGGTCCCCACGACCCGGCCGGGCCGACCGCCGCCCCGGCCTCCGCTAGACCGAGGCCAGCAGGACCAGGAGGACCGCGCTCCCCGCGGCGACGGGAGCCGCCAGCGACCACCGGACCCACGGCCGTGCGCCTCTCGCGGTCGGGAGTAGTGGCCACCGGTACGCCCCCACCAGGACGGCGGCGGTCAGGAGGAGCACACCCGCGACCCACGCCCACGGGGTCACCAGATGCCAGAATCCGGCGAGGAACGCGTACGTGAGCGCCGCGGCGCCGCCGACCCAGTGGGACACCAGTCCCAGGCGGTCGGTGGGACGGCGCCACCAGCGGCCGGGGCGCCGCCGTGAGGCGAACCCCAGGGCGAGGAGACCGGGGGTGAGAGCGAGCAGGACCGTCGCGGTCGCGTAGATCCTCTCGCCCGCCGCGTTGTCGGGGCTCGGTTCGTCGACGCCGAGCAGGCGGATGCCGATGTCCTCGCTGAACCGGTGCGTGTTGGACAGGACCACGGCTCCCCGGTCACCGGTGTAGCCGATCCACGCCGTGTGGCCGTTGGTCGTGGCGTTGCCGCCGTGGCCGGTGATCGGCACCCCTCCCAGCGTCTCCACGTACCAGCCGAGGCCCTGTTCGCGGCGCTCGACGTCCCCCGGCGCCACGGGACGAACGGCCGCGGCCCCCGGGGCGGTGCCCTCCATCACCGACGCCAGGAGCAGGCCGAGGTCGCCCGCGGTCGTGACCAGCCCTCCCGACGGACCGGAGGCCTCCGAGCCCTCCGGGACGAGGGGACGCCCGAGATCGGCGTTGTGCACCTCGAAGGGGGCGCCGTCACCGGTGGTCCGGATCGCGCTGTCCTCCATCCCCAACGGGTCGAGGATCCGTTCCCGGACGAGCTGGGCGTAACTGGTCCCGGCGTGCGCCGCCAGGGCGTGCCCGAGCAGGTCGATCCCGGTGTTGGAGTAGTGGTTGCCGCCTCGCAGCGCGGGATCGACCCGCACGTCCTCCGCCACGGTCCGCAGGAACTCCTCGACCGAGCCGGGCGGGTCCGGGTGGCGTTTGGCCGCGAACTGCCACAACGTCTGGAGCAGGCTGGTCTCCTCCCTGGAGAGGCCCGCGGTGTGCGTCGCCAGCTCCTCCACCGTGACGTCGGCGAGTACGGGATCGGCGAAGTCGACGCCTTCCAGGAGATCGCCGACCCGGGCGTGCGGAGCGAGTTCACCGCGGTCCACCATGTCGGCGAGCAGCATGCCGGGCAGCACCTTGGCGACCGACGCGGAGCCGAACCGAGTGTGTTCCCCCACCGGTTCCCGGTCGGCCCCGGTGCTGCCCAGCCCCGCCGTGCGCACGCGGAGTCCCCCGTCTCCGTCCGTCTCCACGAGCGCGACCGACAGGCCGTGGTACCCCGTGGTGTCGGTGATCCCCCCGCGCACGCGCTCGACCAGCTCCGTGTCCCCGTCGGACTCCGCGCCGAGCTCGTAGGGGCGCGGAGCGACGGCGGCCGCGCCGACGGTGACGAGGACGGCGGTCAGTGCCGTGATCGCCCACCGCCACGGTCCGCGCGGACGGTGTCGGGCAGAGGGGTCGGACGCAGTCACTCGGGTCTCCTCGTCTCCGGCCGGGTCGTCGGTGATCCGGGCTCGCCCGAACCTACGGCCGCGGACCACGGCGGAGCACTACGGGTGGGCCCCGTTCCGGAGGTGGGGCGGGGCCCACCCCGACCAGCACGAAGGCCGGTCCCACGGGACCGGCCTTCGTCGTGTCCGGGGGCGGACAGGGGCCTTGCGGGCCGGGAACGCCGCGACCCCGGCCCGGGTGCGGGGGACCGGGCCGGGGGAGGCGTCGGGCTGCCTAGCGGATGTTCACGTCCACGCAGGCGTAGAAGGCGTTGCCGGTGTCGGCGACGTTCCAGCGGGCCAGGATCGTGTGGCGGCCGTTGTAGCCGGACAGGTCCACGTTGTGCTGGACGGTCGAGTCCGGCCGCGCCCCGCCGTCGTCGAAGTTGGCGACGCGGTGTCCGCCGATGAAGTACTCCCAGTTGGCGGTGGCGTGCGTGACGGTCAGGGTCCAGGTGAAGTTCACCGAGGTGCCGACCTGGGTGACGTGCCAGCCGTGGTTGTCGTCGTCGAGCTCGGAGAACCGGGAGTTGCCGCCGGAACAGCTCATCAGGCCCTTGGGGCCCTCCACGCTCTGCGGCTCCCACTGGATGCCGCCGCACTCGACCATGCCCGCGGCGCACTGCGCCTGGCGGCTCATGGGCGCCGAGACGTAGCCGTGCGCGCTGGCCGCGCTGGCGGGCATGAGGGTGAAGATCAGAGCGGTGGCCGCGGCGACGGCTGAGGCGGAGCGGATCCTTCTGCGGGTCTTCATTGAACGGGGCCCTTCTCTTCGGGTCACGATCCCGTCCGGCCTCGCGGCGCGGTGCGGGGGATTCGTAGCGGGGTGACCCGGACCGTTTCCGGCCCAGGAAGTGGAGTGCGTCCGTGGGGGCTCGGATATTTCCCCCGCGGACACCGGACGTCGTTGTCCCGGCCATTCCGGGCGTCCCCGGAATTTCCTTCCACCTGTTGTCGGTAGACCGTAAAGACCCTGTCACTACACGTCAATACCCCTGCTGCACGGGGGGACGGCGTACCACCGCGCCGAAGGCTCGACCGGACGAACGTATTCCGGCACTGGTACTGACGGCACTTCCTCCGTCATTTGCGCCGCGAACTGGAAAGACACCTTACAGTAGCGATCCCTGGTCTGTCGTAAAACGTTGTGGACCATCGGCCCTTCGACCCGCCCCTGGAGCGGTTCTAACCAGATGGATAGATTTTCCTTACCCCCGCTCCGACGCGGCCCAGCGGCGGCGGGTCCCCGCGCCGGAAAACGCGTGGCCGCGTGCGGAGGTCGGACCCTAGGCTCTCGGGCGTGACCCCGGTCTTCCTCCCCGGCCTGGAACTGTCCCGGGCCCTGTACACGGACGCGGTCGCGCCCCTGCTCGCCCGCGGGCCCAGGCCGGTCGCGCACGCCGCCGCGCTGCTCGGCGCCGGGTCCGAGGTCCTCGGGCTGGACACCGAGCGCTCCACCGACCACGGCTGGGGCCCCCGGCTCCAGGTCTTCGTGGACGAACCCGATGAGCGCGACCGCGCGCTGGCGCTGCTCGCCGAGGGCCTGCCCGAGCGGATGCGCGGCTGGCCGGTCCGGTTCGGCCCGAACGACGGCCCTCCCCAGACCTGGCGGCCCGACGCCGACGCGCCCGACGGCCGCCACCGGGTGGAGGTCAGCGGATCCGGCGAATGGCTGCGGGGCCGACTCGGCTTCGACCCGGGGGAGGGGACGGGAACCGCCGACTGGCTCGCCACACCCACCCAGCGGCTGGCCGAGGTAGTGGGCGGAGCCGTCTTCCACGACGGCGTCGGCGCGCTCACACGGGCCAGGGAGCGCCTGGCCTGGTACCCGGACGACGTGTGGCGGTACGTGCTGGCCTGCCAGTGGCAGCGCGTGTCCCAGGAGGAGGCGTTCGTCGGCCGCTGCGCGGAGGTGGGCGACCGCCTGGGCGCGCGGGTGGTCGCGGCCCGGGTGGTCCGCGACCTCATGCGCCTGGCGCTGCTGCTGGAGCGCCGCTACCCGCCCTACTCCAAGTGGCTGGGAAGCGCCTTCGCCCACCTGCCCGGGGCTGCGGAGCTGACCCCGCTCCTGGAGCGGGCGCTGGACGCGGACGCCGCGGCTCTGGCCGAGGCGTCCTCCCTGGTGGCCGACCGGCAGAACCGGACCGGTCTCGCCGCCGCCCAGGACACCCGGCCCCGGCCGTTCCACGAGCGCCCCTGGCCGGTGCTGGACGCGGCCAGGTTCGCCCGTGCCCTGCTGGCGGGGATCACCGACCCCGGACTGGCCGCGCGGCCGCCGGTGGGCGCGGTCGACCAGTTCGCGGACAACACCGACGCGCTGACCCGGCCGGAGGTGTTCCGCGCTCTGGGGCCGTGAGCCACGTCCCAGCCGAAGGAGCACCCCCGTCCACGTCCGTGACCGTCGCGGCGCGGACGGGTGGGGATCATCCCGTGGACGGGTTCCCTCCCGTCCCCCCTTCGGGCCCCGCACACGCCCGACCCGTCCCGTCACCGCGGGCACGCCCGCGAGGGCGCGGCCCTCCCGCCCGCACGGGCGGGTGCCGTACGATCCCAGGCATGGGCAGACCGTCCGACCGATCACCTCTGCGACGGATCAGCGCGGAGGCCTGCGTCCTCGGCGGCGCGGGGTACGCCGTCCTGCTCCAGATCGCCCATCCCAGCGTCGCCCGCGGGGTGCACGACCACAGCGACTTCTCCTCCCGGCCGTTCGACCGGCTGCTCGGCACCCTCTACTTCGTGTACGGCACGGTCTACGGCACCGAGGAGGAGAGAAGGCGCCTGCACGCCGTCGTGCGGGCGCTGCACCGCAAGGTGAACGGCCCCGGGTACCGGGCCCTGGACGACGACCTCCTGCTGTGGGTGGCCGCCACCCTGTTCCAGGCCGCCTCGCGACTGCACGCGATGGTGTTCGGTGAACTCGGCGAGGAGGAGCGCGCCCTGCACCTGCGCGAGGCGTCGGCGTTCGCCACCGCCCTGGGCCTGCCCGAGGAGAAGTGGCCGGCGTCCCCCGAGGAGTTCACCGCCTACTGGGACGGCGCCCTGGCCCGGCTGGACGTGGGCGAGGAGGCCCGTGCCATCACCGGGCAGCTGTTCCACCCGGCGAGCGCGCCCCTGCGCCCGCTGATGCGGGTTCAGCTCCTGCTCACCGGCGGGCTGCTCCCGCCCGACCTGCGCGAGCGGTTCGCGATCCCGTGGTCGCCGGCGCGCCAGCGCCGCTTCGACCGGATCGTGCGGGCGACCCGCGCGGTGTACCCGTACGTTCCCCGGCCGGTGCGCGTCCTGCCCGCCACGCTGTGCCTGTGGACCATGCGGCGCGGAACCCTGGGGCCGCGCTGGCTGGGGCCGCCGCGGCGCCGTTCGGGACCCGGTGCGGCGCCGCGCCGCGGGGCGGGGGGAGCCGTCGGCCGGGACTGACCGCGGCCGTCAGCCGAGGGACGCGGGCGGGTGGTCCTTCAGGGCCTTCCTGGCCTGTTCCGCCTCGGCCAGCCCCAACTCGGTGAAGATCTCCTCGGCCTCGCCGAGGAACCCCCGCGCCCGGTCCGCGGCCATGACCGGTGCGGGCAGGCGTCCGAGGGCGAGCGCGGCGCGGGCGACCATGTGGCGCTCGCCGCGCTCCACCGCGATGGCGTGGGCCCTCTCCAGCTCGGACAGTGCCTCGCGGTGGCGTCCGGCGGCCGCGTAGGTCGTCCCCAGGTCTACGCGGATCTCGGCGTCACCACTGCGGCGCCCGTGCTGCTCGGCCAGGTCCAGTGCCGTGGTGTGGGACTCGATCGCCCGCTCCCACTGCTCCGCGGCCCGGTGGGCCAGCCCCAGGGAGTTGTGGATGTAGACCTGGTTGCCCACCAGGCGCAGCTCGTGTGACAGCTCCAGGGCCTCGTTCAGGTCGGCGAAGGCCGCGTCCAGCTCTCCGAGCCCGGTGCGGGCCTCCCCCATGACCCGTTTGGCGTGGGACCGGGTCACCTTCTGGCCCTCGCCCACGGCCTTCTCCATGGACTGCTGGGCACAGTGGAGAGCCTCCTCGTACGCGCCGAGCGTCTGTTTCAGGACGGCGAGGTTGCCCCACTGCAACGCCTCCAGGCGGGTGTCGCCCAGCTGGACCGCGTAGTCCAGCACACCCTGGATGGACTCCGCCGCGTCCGCGAGACGGCCGACGCGCTCGTAGACCATCCCCAGGTTGGCCAGGGCCCGGATGATCCCCCTGCTGTCGTGGATCGCGGTCAGCAGTTCCCGGGCCTCGGTGAGGAAGGCGAGCGACTCGTCGAAGCGCCCCGAGAGGCAGTGGGCGATGCCCAGCCCGATGAGGGTCACCGCGCGCCCGCGCCGGTTCCCCTGCTTGTCGCTGATCTGGAGCGCCCGCTGATGGGAACTGATCAGCAGGCCCATCTGGCCGTGGAGGGCGTAGAAACGCCACACCGCGTCCGCCATACGCCAGGCGTACTCGCCGTTGCCGTGCGAGGCGAAGTACTCGATCGTCTCCGCGAGGTTCTCCTGATGCAGGGTGAACCAGTTCTCGGCGTCCTCCCGCCCCGACAGTTCGGTGCGGTAACCCCGGCTCACGTCGATCTCGTCGTCGTGCGCGCGCGGACCCAGGAGGTCGGCGGCGTGCTGTGCCGTGGCCATGTACTGCTCCGCCAGACGGAGCTTCGCGGCGTCGATCTCCCCGGCGTCCAGGAGCATGGCCGCACGATCCCGGGAGAAGGCCCCGATGAGGTCGTGCAGGCGGTACACGTCCCCCTGGGGCTCCTCCAGCAGGCACACCCCGACCAGCTCCTGGAGGATGTCGTCCGCGTCCTCCACCGTCATGTCCAGGAGGGCGGCCGCGCCGCCGAGGTCGATCGTGCTGCCGATCATCAGACCCAGCAGGAGGAAGGTCCTGCTCTGGTCCCGGTTGAGGCTCTGGAAGGACAGGTCGATGGCGGCCTCGACGCTCTGCCCCTCGACCTGGAGTTCGCGGAACTTCCGGTTCTGCTCACCGAGTCGGCGGGCGACGTGCGCGAACGACCACCTGGGACGGCTGAGCATCCGCCCCGCCACCACGCGCAGGGCGAGGGGGAGGCCACCGCAGATCCGGATGATCTCCCGGGCCTGGTCCGGTTCGCGCTGTACGCGGTCCTCTCCCAGGACGCGTCCGAGCAGCTCCAGGGAGGAGCTCTCGTCGAACACTCCCAGGGAGAGGAAGCGGGCGCCGCTGAGCCCGGAGAGTTCGTTACGGGTCGTGATGAGGGTCATCGACCCCGGAGAGGAGGAGAGGAGCGGACTGACCTGGGCGTAGCTGAACGCGTTGTCGAGGATGACCAGGACCCTGCGCCCCATGAGGGTGGCCCGCCACAGCGCCGCGCGCTCTTCGAGGGACTCGGGCACGGCCTCGGGCTCGACGCCGACCGCCCGGAGCAGGGCGCCGAGCGCGGACATGGCGTCGAGAGGCTCCCTGTCGGTCGTGTACCCGTACAGGTCGATGAACAGCTGTCCGTCGGGGTAGCGCCCGGCCGCCTCATAGCCGAAGCGGACCGCGGTGGTCGTCTTGCCCTCGCCGCCGCTGCCCGTGATGACGCAGACCTGGGCGCGGTCGTCTCCGGTACGGGCCACCTCGTCCAACCGCCGCAGGGACTCCTGGCGTCCGGTGAAGTCCGGCAGGTCCCGCGGGAGGTCGTTGCGGACCACGAAACGCGTTCCCGGCTCCCCGGACGACGGGTCCTGCGTCCCCTCCTCCGAGAAGTCCTCCTGGAGGATCCGGGTGTGCAGGGCGACCAGTTCCGGACCGGGGTCGACACCCAGCTCGTCGGCCAGCCTGGCTCGGAACTCCTCGTAGACGGAGAGCGCCCTGGCCCGTTCGTTGTCGCGCCACAGGGCCGTGATGAGCAGGTGGTGCAGCCGTTCCCTGAAGGGCTCCTCGCTGACCAGGGACGTCAGCCGGGAGACCACGTCGGAGTGCCTGCCCAGTTCCAGCGCGTGGGTGGCCCAGGCCACGACGCAGGACCAGCGCTCCTCCCGGAGGGGGGCGACGACGGTGTAGTCCAGGTACTCGGAGCCGACACCGGAGAAGGGGACTCCGCGCCAGCACTCCAGCGCCTGTTCCAGCATGTCGACCGCGGTCTTGGGCTCGGCCGCGGCGGCCCGGTCCCGGAGCCCGCGGAAGCGGTGCAGGTCGACGGAGTCGGCGTCGACGTCGAGGGTGTACCCGCCGGGGGTGGTGGCGATGGTGCCGGGGAAACTGCGGCGCAGGTGGGATATCTGGACCTGGATCACCGACCGGGCGGTGCGGGGCGGATCGTCGCTCCAGAGGTAACCGATGAGTTGGTCGATGGTGACTTCGCGCCCCAGGTGCACCAGCAGCGCGCCCAGCACACAGCGCTGGCGCGGACCGCCGACCGGAACAGGTCGGCCGTCGGACCAGACGGTAATGGGGCCAAGCACGCCGAATTCCACAATCAGCAACCCTAGCAAGGGCCATTGGCCGGAAATAGGGAATACGGACATGCCAACGGCTCCGAGTACCCCCCTCCACGCAGGTACTCGGAGTGACCGTTGGACTACCCGAAAAAGGAGTTACTTCTCCTCAACGGACTTCTTCTCGGCGGGCGCGCTCTCGACGGGCGGCGCGGCCGGGACCGGCTTCGAGGGGTCCGGCTCCTGGTAGGGCTGCATCTTGTCCGCGCGCACCTCGCGGAGGTCGCCGGCGACGATCGCCTCGAACTCCTCGTCCACGGTCAGCATCTTCGGCACTCGGACTCCCCTTCTCACGGCACTCGCGTAGAGCCGCAAGGTAGCCCTACGTCTACGAAGCATCAACGGACCCCGCCTTCCGGCGGACTGGCCACCCGTGGCGGGTTCCGCCTCAAAGCACACCACGGGTGGCATGTGTCCAACGAACGTCGCACTGTGTCGGACCCGCAAGCCGTCCTCTCGCGGGTCCGAACGCGTCGAACGTGTTCCACACTAGAGAGATCCTCTTCCACTCCGCTTTCAGTCTTCTTTCAGCGCTGAAACCGGTGTGGCGACGGCGGTTCGGGGGCCGCGCCATCATGGACCACCGGAGTCCGCCGGGGCCAGCGATTGGCCGGTTGCGGACGGTCAGATCCCGTGCACCTGGTGTGCGGCGGCCGTCACGCACCACACGCCCACCGCCCGGGGGCGAGCCTTCGATCGGGGAGAACACCCTCCGCGGGGCCGGATTGCGCTTCCTCTCCAACCTTCCGGAAAACGACGGGGATAAACCAAACGTTCCCCTCATCGCCGAAATCCGGAAAATCCCCGGACCCAGGAGGGCAAGCTTGTTCCCGTCCCCCGGCAGGCCCGCGCCCCGGACGCGACAGGTGTTCCCTTGCGAAGCTTTTCGCGCCTCTTGCGTTCTTTCTCCCCACCCGTGTGCCGGACGCCCCCGGACCGGCGCCCCTTCGGAGATCCCGACACGCCCGAACGGCCACGAGGCCCCGGGTGGGCGCGCCCTCCGCCGGGAACTCCCTGTGGCGCCGGGCACGTACACCGGGAGGAGGGCTGCGCGAGCCCGGTGTCGGGCCATAGGTTGCTAGGGAGCATGCCGATCGGACGGCAGCGGCGGTCCCGGAGGGCGCGAAGTTGGAGGACGTGATGCTGGAGGGCGACGGAAACGGCTGGGTGAGCCTGCCGGACGGAACCCGCAGGTGGGGGATCTACGGCGCGGCCGGACTGCTGCTGTACGCCACCGACGCCGCCGGAGCGGGCCACGTGCTGCTCCAGCACCGGGCGGGCTGGACCCACATGGGGGGCACCTGGGGCATCCCCGGGGGCGCCCGCAACCGGGACGAGACACCCCTGGAGGCCGCCGTGCGCGAGTTCGAGGAGGAGGTCGAGGGCGACCTGGACGGGTACAGCCTCCTCGGCGTCCACGAGGAGGACCTGACCGTGTGGCGCTACGACACGTTCATGGCGAGCCTGCCGGGGCTGACGCCGTTCCGGCCGGGCAACTCCGAGAGCAAGGAGGTGCGCTGGGTGCCGGTGGACTCCGCCGACTCGCTCCCGCTGCTGCCGCCGTTCCGCGCCGCGTGGCCGCACCTGCACGCGAACCTGGTCTCGGCCTTCTCGGAGAACGGCGGCGGTCCGGGCACTTCTGCGGCCGGTTGAGCGTTGGACCCTGCGCGGGGGCCTTCCGCGCACCCGTCTCCCCCGGACCGGGAGTCCGGGCGGGGTGCCGGAGGGCGGTCTCGGGGGAATGTCAGGGGCGGATCCCTGATGCGCTCCGGGCTCCGGCCCCGCATGCTGGAGGGGACGGCCCGGCGCAGAGCGGTCGTCACGCTATTCGACTGGAGCAGTGGACATGACGCTGGAGCGCGGTAACGCATTCACTCCCGTCGCCTCGGCGACGATGATCTGGCCCTGGACCACCTCGGTGCTGGGGGGTGCCGCCGGCGGTGCCCTCTTCTTCCTCCTCAACCTGGGCTCGGGCCTGGGCGCGATCGCCTCCGGTCTGACCGCGGCGGTGGTCTTCTTCTCACTGATCGGCGGTGTGGGCGGCGTGATGAGCCGCAAGGCCGACCGCCGGGGCAAGCGCTACGCCGCCACCTACCCGTTCCGGTACGCGGCCGTGCCCGCCGGAATCGGCGGCGCGGGGTACGCCCTCGTCAGCATCTTCACCGGCTCGATCATCGGCGGTCTGTTCGGCGGGTTGTTCGTCGCGGCGGCGATCTGGGTCACCGTTGGCCTCATCGCGATGGTGGTCGGCAACAAGAACGCCTAGGCTCGGTATCTTCCGCCGATGGTGGAAGGCAGATACTCACCTAGGGGAGACAACCGGGCGCCGATGACTGAATCTGCTCGTCAGAAGATGGTCGAGCGGGTCCGCGGGCTCCTCCGCATGGCGGAGGACCCCGCGGTTACTGATGCCGAGAGCCAGGCGTTCACCGCCAAGGCCGCCGAGCTGATGACCCGCCACGCGATCGCGGAGGCCGAGGCCCGCGCCGAGAGGGGCGAGGCGCCGGACGCGATCAGCCGCATGGACTACACCGTCTCGGGGGTGGGGGGCCACGGCAAGGCACGGGTGCGCGCGCTGGCCGACATCTCCGCGGCCTACGGCTGCCAGTCCGCGGTACGGGGCAACAACTCCGAGAACACCGAACGCGTCATGATCCTCGTGGGCACGGTGAGCGCGCTGGACGCGCTGCGGATGCTGCTGCCGTCGATCTCCATGCAGATGGAGGCCTCGGCGAAGTTCATGAGTTCGTCGCACGTGGCCGACATCCGGGAGCTGCGCAACTACACGCGCTCGGAGCTGGAGACCGAGCGCAAGCGCTACTACCGGTCGTTCGTGCGCGCCTACGGGCAGGCGGTGGCCGAGCGCATCCGCGAGTTCCGCGCGCGGTTGCAGGAGATGGCCTCGCCGGGCGGCTCGGACGGGCCGGGGGAGAGCGTGGACGCCTCCCGTGGCGCGGAGCTGGTGCTGCTCAACGACGTGCACCGGGTGAGTGAGGAGTTCCAGAAGCAGTTCCCGCAGTTGCGCAAGCACCGGCCCGAGCGCACGCACAGTGCCGCGGGGTACCGGGCGGGCTACCGGCGGGGGCGCCAGGCCGAACTGGGGTTGGACACGCCGGTGGGAAGCGGCGGTTCGTCCGTGCTGAACGAGGGCGAGTAGGCCCCTCTCCGCGAAGTTGTCCACAGGCTGTGCACAGAACCGCCCCGATTGTTGTTCTCGCATGTCAGAGGGGAAATGCGAGAGTTCAATCGGGGCGGTTCAGGTGTTCCTGGGGGCGATTACCCGGGGTTATCCACAGGAAGAACGGCATCCTGTGGATAACTCTGTGGATAAGGTGGCGGCCCGGTTGAGAATGGGTCCGTAACCTCTTATCAGGACACCCGCAAAGGCTGAACCAGGTAACGGAAGGAGGGGTTCTCCCCCTCCTTGACCGGCACATCGGTGAACACGGCGGGTTTGGTCGGCTCGGTGAAGTTGAGGTAGGCGGTGTCGGTCTCCACGCCCGCCAGCCCGTCCATGAGGTAGTCGGGACGGAAGGCCAGCCGCAGGGGCTCACCCTCGTAGCCGACCTCGATCGCCTCCACGGCCTGGGCGTCCTCTCCCGACCCCGCCTCCAGCACGACCTCGCCCTCGGAGAAGGCCAGCCGCAGCGGGGTGTTGCGGTCGGCGACCAGCGCCACGCGCTTGACCGCCTCCGCCAGGGGCGTCACGGCCACCTCGGCGCGCGCGGAGAACTCCTTGGGGAACCAGGCGGCGTACTTGACGAACTCGCTGTCGATCAGCCGGGTGGTGGTGCGGCGCTCACCGTTCTCGAAGCCGATCATGCCCTCGCCCGGGGAGAGGCTGACGCCCTCGCCGCCGCTGGCCGTGGACAGGGCGATGTCCACGTTGGACTTGGTGAGCAGACCGCGCACGGTGTCGCTCAACGTGCGCGCGGGCACCAGGGCGGCCGCGTCCAGGCCCTGGTCCTCGGGGCTCCACCACAGTTCGCGCACGGCGATGCGGTAGCGGTCGGTGGCGACCAGGCTCAGGGTGTCGCCGCTGAAGTCGAGGTAGGCGCCGGTGAGCATGGGCAGGGTGTCGTCGCGGCTGGCCGCCGGGGCCACCTGGCGCACGGCCGCCGCGAAGGCGTCCGCGGCGACGGAGCCGATGCGTCCGGGCATGCCGGGCAGGGTGGGGTAGTCCTCCAGCGGCATGGTGATGAGGGTGAAGCGCGCGGCGCCGCCGACGATGCGCAGTTTGGGGCCGTCGCTGTCGATGTGCACGGAGCCGGACGGCAGGTTGCGCACGATCTCGGCCAGGAGGCGGCCGGGGACGAGGGCGGCGCCGGACTCCTCGGAGAGGACGTCCACCGATGCGCGGGTGGAGACCTCGTAGTCGAACCCCGACAGGTGCAGGGAGGCGCCGTCCGGGGAGAGCTCCATGCGTATCCCCGAGAGCACCGGGACGGCGGGCCGTGTGGGGAGGGCCCGGGCCGTCCAGGCGACCGCCTCGGCGAACGCGTCGCGGTCCACTCGAAGTTTCACGGTGAGGCCTCCTCGTAGCGCTGTCGTTGCCGACAACGTACCCAGCGGTGACGACATTCGCCCCCCTTCGAACGCGACCGTGGGTGTGGTCCGACCTGGGAGAAGGCGTTGCGAAGCGCTGACCGGGAACGGCCCGCGGAGGGCAGGGGCCGGGGACGGGACGGGGCCGACAGCGGCGAGGGTTCCGGCCGGGCGCCGAACGCGAACGGGCCCGGCCGGGAACGTGACGGTTGTGGGCTCCAGTGGCTCTACTTGCGGTTGGGGCGCAGGGTCCAGGTGATGCTCATGCGACCGGTGACGGTGCCGTCCTCGGTGCGCAGCTCGACGTTGATGGGGAACTCGGGGCGCCTGCCCTCGTCCAGCTCGGCGATGATCTCCTCCCGCGGACGGCCCAGGACGGCCTCGGCGGTCAGGTCGCCCGTCGCGATCTTGAGGAAGTCGATCGTGGAGGTGGTCGGCAGGGGTACGGCGCGGTCGAGCTGATCGCCGAAGGTGCCGATGATGATGGCGCCGGAGGCGGACTCGGCCAGGGTGAACATGGCGCCCGCGTGGGGGCCGCCGACGTGGTTGTGGTGGTCGGCGTTGTCGGGCAGGCGCATGACGGCGCGTCCGTGGTCCAGCTCGGTAAAGGTCAGGCCGAGGGTCCGGACGAAGGGGACCGCGGCCAGGAAACCGGCCTTGACCGCCTCCGCCGCCTCGGGGTTCATGTGTGCCATGGCGCTCATGTTACTGCCGGGTAACCTATGGGCGCCACCCCCTGGACGCCGGTGGACGCAAACGTGTTCCCGGGCGGGCCGCGCGAGCGGAGGGGTGTGGGCTACCATGACGTGGCGGAGATTCGCTCTCCGCGGGGAGGGTTCGCATAGCGGCCGAGTGCAGTGCTCTTGAAAAGCACCAAGTCCTTGACGGGACTTCGTGGGTTCAAATCCCACACCCTCCGCAGAACGAGGGAGTTTCCCCAGGCGGGAGGCTTCCACGGAACACGGCGAAGGCCGGTGGTCCGGGCCCGTAGCACATTCATCGCACACGGCCCGGGGAGCCACCGGCCTTCGCCGTTCACCGGTCAGGCGGCGAGGACCCGCAGACGGGCGGCGTCCATGGCGTCGGCAACCTCGTCCAGGCGGTCGGGGAACAGGTGCCCGTACCGGTCCAGGGTCATCGTCGCCGTCTTGTGGCCGAGCATCGCCTGCACGACCTTGACGTCCGCACCGGCCGCGATGGCGAGCGACGCGGCGGTGTGCCGGAGCTTGTGGGGGGTCAGCCCCATGCCGTCGAGCCCGGCTGCCTTCACGGCCAGGGCGAACTCACGGTTGCGCCAGTTCCGGATACGCAGCGGGGCGCCCCGCCTGGTGGTGAAGACCAGCGCGTCAACCGGACGTCCCTCCACGAAGGACCGCAGTTCGGGGACGAGGGACCGGGGAACGGGCACGGTCCGGAACCTGCCGTTCTTCGGAGGCTGTTCGACGAGCCTGCCGTCCACCTCGGCGAAGGTCACGACGACCCGGACCCGCCGCCGGTCCAGGTCCACCCGCCCCACGCGCAGCGCGGCGGCCTCACTCCACCGCATGCCGGTGTAGGCCAGGAGCAGGACGAGCGCCCGGCTCACACGGGCCGAGGCGAGTTCCTGCCCGTACTTGGTGCGCAGCGTCAGGGAGGCGTCGGCCAGCGCCTCCACCTGGGCGTGGTCGAGGTAGACGTGTTCGGCCTCGCTGGGCTTGGGCAGCGGTACGCCCTTGGCCGGGTTGAAGGGGATGCGCCGGGGGACGCACCAGCCCAGGACCATCGACAGCACGACGTGCGCGTGCCGGGTCTGGGAAGCCCCCAGGTTGCTACCGCCCTCGTCCCGGGGCTTCTGGAGACGGGCCACCCACACGGCCACGTCCTCGGCGTGGACTGCCGAGAGGCGCAGGTCTCCCCAGCGCGGCAACACGTGGTTGTCCAGGACCGCCCGGTACTGCCACCACGTGGACCGTTTGATGTCCGTGCGGGTGATGAGCCACTTCTCGGCCATCTCCGCCACGGTGACCTTGGCGTCGTGGGGGTTGCGGTAGGAGCCCTCGTGAAGGCTGTTCTCGATCTCGGTCCGCTTCTTCTCCGCGTCCGGCTTCTTCTGGAAGACGCCGCCGCTCTTGATCCTCCCGGAGGGGTCGTAGTAGCGGACCCACCACCGGCCGGGTGGAGTGCGCTTGGACGCCTTGGCCTTGCTCACCGCCTCCGCGTACGCCTTGTCCTTGGTGCGGTCGTAGACCCACGCGCGAGCCATGGGGGTGTCTCCTTTCCGTGGGTTACTGGGCCAGGACCCAGGCGTGGACCTCGGCGGGCACGTAGCGCACGTACCGGCCGATCCGGTGGGAGGGCGGACCGTCGCCCCTGTAGCGCCACTCGTAGAGCGTCTTGGGCGGCACGCGCAGAAAGGAGGCCGTGTCCTTGACCGACCACAGGCCGTGGTCCCGACGCTGTTCCGGAACGGCCGGGGTCGCCGTCGTCGCACTCATGCCGTCCTGCTTCCGTGGATTGCCGAAAGATCGTTCCGCCGTGCCGCGTCGAGCTGTGTGCGGCGTTTGAGGGCTTCGCCCACCGCGCGGAGAAGGCGTTGCTCCCGAGGGGCCACGTCGGGGTCGGTGGGTCTGGCCAACTCCCATTCGAAGGAGCCCGAGGAGACCGAGGTCAGCGCCGGGGGACGCGGGTTGACCTCGTCGCCCTGGTCCTCGTTGGCGGGGTCGCTATTAACGCCGTTAATTCCGAGGGCGTTGAGGACCCAGGCGAGCCGGTCCGCCTTGTGATCGGCCAGGGTCTTGCCGGACCACTTGCGCGAGACCAGGACGCGGCGGCCCGCGTAGCCCAGGTGTTCGCGGCGGTGGGCTTTGGAGCGGCAGAAGCCGGGGCGCTGTCCGGCCTTGGCCTCGTCCGGCTGGATGCCGTAGCGCAGCCAGTTGGAGCACCGGGGCGAGCACGGCTCGAAGCGCAGGGCGTCGAGGAGCCGGTCCACGTGCTGTTCCTGTCGGGTGGTCTCCACCTGGTGGCAGTCGGCGATGTCCTTGGTCAGGTACTTGGCCAGGTAGCGCACACACCGGGCAGCGTCCTCCGAGCCCGCGACCACACCCTTGGCATCCACCTGACGCCCGAACCGCACAACGTGATGAGGCTCCGCTTCCGCTTCCTCGTCGAGGGCGTCCAGCGCCTCGTCCCAGGTGGGCAGCACTTCCCCCGTAACCGGGTCAAGGTAGGTCCCCGCGTCCTCGTCCCAGACGGGCAGGTGGTCACCCTCGAAGACCACGCGATCAGCCTTGGGCCACCACACCTGGTGGTAGGTTGCGGCAGCGATCTGGCGCAACTCCGCCCGGGGAATCGTGCCGCGCGTGGCCATGTGCAGATGCGGGGCCAGGCGGCGTTGGGGTTCCACGGCCGCGAAGTACTGGACATCGAACCCGGCCACCCGTCGCAGGTTCTGCACGAACCGGTCCACGAGCTTGGAGAAGTGGAGCGTGTCCCGAGCCGCACGGCGGTAGTCGTACGTCGAGGGGTCGACCGGGGTTCCGTCCGAACGCACCCGCCCGTAGGAGTCCAGGGTGAGGGTGATGAACAGCGAAGGCCGAAACACCTTGCCCGAAGCGGGGTCAGTGAAGGCCCGCCCGACCGTCTTCCTCGTCATGGGTCGCTTGGGTAGGTCGGGCACGTCCTGACGCCGTTTGGTCGAGCGCACCCGACGCGACCCCGACGAGCCCGAGGAGTCAGCGGAGCGGGTGACCGAGCCGCGCAGGCCGGAGGCGGTGATCTCCTCGTCCAGATCCGCGATCGCCGCGTCCAGCGCGGACAGTTCCTCGGCCGAGGCCGCCCCCGTGGCGGCGAGACGATCCCGTTCGGCGGTGACCATCGCCCGCTGTTCCACCCAGGCCCGTTGCTGCTCGGTGGGCGGGTCGGGTTCCACCACGGGTTCGGCGGCCAGGTGCCAGCCCTCCTCGCACTGGGAGCGGCGAAGGCTGCGCTTCCTCTTGGCGCAGGCCGGACACCGCGATTCCAGAGTGGACCCGCACGGCACGTCGATGACCTCGGTGGCACCGGTGGCGATGTTGGTGCGTCGAAGGGACACGGGGCGGATGCACACGCCGTGGTCGGCGGCGACCTGTTCGGCCACCTCACGGGCAAGCGGTTGCGCGAGCCGTTCGGCCCGGGTTGTCTTACCGGTAGGCGTCGGCATCAGCCCACCCCCACAACTACAGAGCGGGAGACCCCCACCGCATGAACCCCCAAAGAAAACACCTGTTGGGCCTGGTCTTCTGGGTTCTGTCGACCGTAACTTTTGGTATAGCGGCTGTGGTCCGCCCAGGTGCCGTCATGCCTTGGGTGATGTGGTGGGCGTGCATCGTCTCGTTCGCGAACGTGGTTGTCACAGCCTCCGTTTACCGCACCGAACGGGAGCAGTGCCGAAAGCATCAGGCCACCTCTTCCAAGGACGATCCGACCCCGTAGCCGTTGGCCATGGCGGTGATGTCGTCCGCGACCTCACGGACGAGTGATTGCGCGAGGCGTTCGGCCCGGGTTGTCTTACCGGTAGGCGTCGGCATCAGCCCACCCCCACTACCGCAGAGCGGGAGACCCCCACCTGATGAACACACGAACGCCGCTGGAGTGCCTGATTGTCGGCAGTGGGCTGATCACGCTCGGTACCGCTGGGGCCGTCTTCGGTTTTCTGGCCCCTTTCCTCCAGTGGTTCGCGGTTGGGATGGGGGTGTTCAACATCGCGCTCGCTCTGACCCTCTACTGGGCGAAACGAAGTCGGCTCCGAAGGTGTCAGGCCACCTCTTCCGCCGACGAAGAGCCAGTCCCGTAGCCAACTACCAGCACAACTGAACGCACACACAGAGCGGGAGTCCCCCATCACATGGAACCCACAAGGCCGAAACCATGGTTCCTGCTGGGCAGCATCGCTTTGTTTGCGGTCCACATCATTGTTTTGGTGACGCCGCCGGTCATCGGCGGCAAGCCCTATGGGATGACGCTCTTCTATGCGCTCCCTGCGGTGTTCGCCGCCTACATGTATCGGTTCCAGTGGGCCCACTATCGAGCGCATCAGTCACGCCCCCCGTCCGAGGAGGAAGAGGAAGCTGGTCCGTAGACCTCCGCCATGGCGGTGATGTCCTCGTCCGAGACGTAGGCGGCCCGCACCCGCACCGGAGACGGTGAGCCCTCCAGGCGGACGTAGGCCACCCCGGGAAGGGCGGGATCGATCAGGTGGGCTTCCGCCCCGCGTTCGCGTGCTCCCTCTCCGAGGACCATGTCCACCTGCGATGCCTCATCCAGGCGCAGAGCCACCTTGTCCGGGAACAGGTTCCGAAGGTTCATGACCTCCTTGCGCGGGTCCTGCAACGCCGCCAGGACCGCGAAGCCGACCGAACGCCCTTGCGAGGTCAGCGTGGCTATGGCGTTCTCCGCGCGACGGCGCACGTCCCGGTCAGGGTGGTAGGCGGTCAGGAACGCCACCTCGTCGAGCAGCACGACCACGAACGGGTCATCGATCGTGGCCACGTGGGAGCGCTGTTTGCCCGCGTAGCGTTCAGCGCGTTCCTGCATCGAGGCCACCGCGCGTTCGAGCAGGGCCACCGCGGATTCGCCCGTGTCCGCGTAGTGGGTGAACAGGTCGCGGCCGTAGGCCAGCTCCATGCGCTTGGGGTCGATCGCCCACACCTGCGCCGTGCCGTCGGCCAGGGCGGGAAGCATGGCGCGGACGGTGGACCAGATCACCGACCCCTTGCCGGCCCCCGTCACGCCCACGACTAGGACGTGGGTTCCGTGCAACCGCAGCAACCAGGGTGAGCCGTCTTCACGTCGTCCTACGGGAAGGGCGTCGAGGTCTACGTGGTGGGTCATCGGGAAGGCGTCGAGAGGTTCGGCCAACGTGTCGCGGCGGGGAAACTCCAACGTGATGTCCCGAGGCCCGTTGACGACCACCCGGCAGGAGGGGGCGGCGAAGCCGTGCGCCAGCTCGGTGACGCGGTGTTCGAAGTCCGCCGGGGAGGTTCCGGCGACGAGGGAGACGCGGACGTAGTCGGCCCAGGAGTTGCACCGCACACGGCGGATGCGGGGCAGGTAGCGGCGTTCCTGGTAGGACTCGGCCAGCCCGGAGATCACCAGCACCGGCTGCCAGTGCCGCTTGTACACGAACAGGTGCCGCCACCACGCCAGCAGACGGAGCGTGACGCAGATGCGGTAGGAGCCGGGCCAGGTGCGCCACCAGATGAGGGAGACCACGGCAACGGTGCCCCACAGTCCGGCGAGGCCGGGCCAGTTCAGCCACCACCAGGCCCCGGCAGAGGCTGCCAGGCAGGCGACCATGACCGGGAACCGGAACGGCAGCGTGACCAGGAAGCGGACCAGCCGCCAGATCCACGAGGCCAGCACGACGATCCCGGGGGTTTCCACGATCGGTGTCGTCCACCGCACCCCCTGCGCGGGGGTGGGCAGGGTCGGGGAGGACTGAGCGGCCCCCACCTTGGGTTGGCGCATCATCGCTGGCCACCGCCGTTCTCGTTCTCGATCTGGGCCAGGAGCCGGTCACGGTCGGAGCGGGCACGGGCGGCGAAGGTCGCGGCGGTAGGGCTCTCGTCCCGATCCGCGATCGTGGCGAACACCCGGGCCTTGAAGTCGAAGAACTCCACGCGCTCGGTGTCGGTAGCAGGCGGGGGGTTGGTCGCGTCCAGCAGCAGACGGACCAGCTCCGGGCCGCTCAACCCGGACAGGTCACGGGGGTAATCGGACATACTTGGAGACACCTCTTCTGAGATTTCGCAGTCGCAGGAGGGATTCAGGGGCGGCCGAGGTGTTGGCGCACCAGGCCGCCCCGCTTACATGGGGGTCAGGCGGCATCCTTGGCCGCAGGAACGCGACGACCGCCAGCGGCACCGCCGGGAGCCTTCACGCCCCGGGCGCGCAGGGAGTACGCCACCCGGGGGCGACGGCCGGAGTCGTCGACGTAGGGCATGACCGCCATCGCCTCGAACTCGATCGGCCGGAACGGCAGCCCGGGCACCTCGTCCGGCAGGGTCGGGCACACCTCGGCGGCGACCTTGACCTTGACCGACTTGGCCTTGCCCCGCGCCTCGGGGTCGGCGTCGATCACGTCCACCGCCCACAACGGCGACCCGCTGTCCTTGTCGAGCTGGGGCCGCTTGGTCTCGAAGTCGGTGATCGCCTCCACCCCCAGCGCGAACGCACCGTGGGGGAACACCGTCCCGAACGCCACCGGCAACGCACCCTGAATAGCCATCTGATCAACCTTCCTCGTGATGTTCACTCAACTACTTGACCGGTCGAGTGGAGCCTAAGAATAACCGGCCACACTCGTCCGGACAAGTGGATATGTGGCCGGTCTTGGAGCCGCGTCTACACGGCCGGGTAGGAGTCCTCCAGTTCGTGCAGGTCACCGGGGAGCACCACCTCAGCGACCGCGATCACGTCCCCGGAGGCATCGAGTATCCGCGCGGTGATGCCCAGGACCGGAGTGCCCTCGTCCAGCCCCAGGGGTTCGCGTTCAACACTGGTGGCCAGGCGTGCGCAGAGCCGTTCGACGACCTTGGAGGGCCGGAGCTGCTTGACCATCTGCACGTGTTCGCGTGCGCCGATGCTGATCGGCTGCGTCTCGCCCAGGTCGGTGCCCTCGGCCACGTCCAGGGGGAACCACAGGGTGACCAGCTCACTCGGTTCGCCCTCGTCCAGGACCAGCCGTTGACGCATGATCGCCGGGGAGCCCTCGGGCACACCGATCGCCTCGGCCACGGCGGCGGAGGCCGGGGCGCGTCCGGCGGTCAGGATGCGGTTGCGCTTGGCCTCCTCGGAGGCGTCGAAGGCACTGGCCCCCGCGTGGGAGCGTTCGGAGCCCTGTTGCGGGACGCCGCGCACGAAGGACCCGCGTCCGTGTTCGCGGTCGATCCACCCCTGCATGCTCAGGATCTGCAAGGCCCGCACGACCGTGGAACGCCCGGCCCCGAACTCGCGCACCATCCGCGACTCGGAGGGAAGCATCTCCCCCACCGGATAGGTACCGTCCTCGATGCGCTCTTGAATCGCCCGCACGATCTGTACGTACTTGGGCGGAGCGAACTCCAGACTCGACATGATGTCCACCTGGTGACTCTAGTACTCGTATGGTCGAGTAGCTTACTGTTCTCGGTCGTCTCTGTCAGCAGGTGGGGGCACATATGAACCCCCACCACTGGTCAGATGACACGGCGGGAAGCACACCCCAGGCGTGCACGTCGCCGCGAAGAAGGGACCCGCGTGCCCTGGGCCCCGTGGTCTCGAAGAGACATCAGGGCACGCGGGGTCACAGAAGCGCCGGAGGAAGGCCCCTCAGAAGGGTTGCCAGTCCTGGGCGCGCTGCACGGTGTACACGGTCAGGTTGTCCACCGTCGCTCCGCACACCTCCCGGCGCTCGGACTCCACCAGCGCGGCAGCGACCAGCGCCACGTCATGCCGGGCGGCCGACTCGGAGGCCGAGAGCACAGGAGGCACGACCCGGCGGACATGGTTGCACGCCGCCCCGCCCGCGTCGTGGCAGAGCCCGACGACGTAGCTCAGCCGCAGACGTCGCAGCGCCAGGGACGCGGGCAGCACGCACCGGTACCGCTCCACCAGAGGGGTTCCGTCCGGGCCGGTGGAGAGGGCTTCGTAGGTGATGGAGTCCCAGTCCTCGGAGGAGATCCGCACCCGCACGCCCTGTTCCCTAGCCCACGCGGTCAGGGTCTCCCGGTCGGCGATCGGAGTGGAGGGTTCGGTGGTCATCGCCGCACCGCCCCGACCGCGATGGCCGTGCGCACCAGGTCACGCAACTCGGCCATGTCGTCGAGGGCGGGAGTCGAACGCGCGATCTGCACCAGCAGGTCGATCCCCCGCCGGTCCCGTTCGGCCCGCTGCGCGCGACGCCGGTGCTCCAGGTGGGCGTAGGGGCCGCGTTGGAGGGAGTAGGCGCGGGGGTCGCCCGTGTCCATCACGATGGGGTCCGGTGCGGGCCACAGCTCCGCCCGCGCGGGTGCGGGCAGGTAGTAGGCCCGGGGGCCGGTGCGGTGGTGCCTGCCGTGTCGTTTCGGTCGAATCAGAGTCACCCAAGCCCGAATCAGGGCGATAAGGTCGCTCACGTCAGCCTGCTTTCCTCAGGTTGGCCGCGCCCCCGGACGCCTTCCACCGCGTCGCGGGGGTCTGTCTTGTCATGGGTCAGCAGGCGAGACCACTGCCGTGGGATGGAGACGCCATGGTGGAGACCTGTCCCGTCCCCTTGCAGAAGGGGCACATCGCGGTACGCCTGGTCGGCTCCGTATCGGAGGGGACCCGAACGACGACCAAGCGCCGAGGGCGGACGGACTTCCAGCCCCGTCCGCGACATGACCTGCACGTGGTTGCGCTGCTGCTGTCCATGAGGCCAACAATCCCGATTCGGTTTCCCGAAACCCATTCCTCCTCGGGATGACAAGGGGGGATACTGGCCGTCCCCCCTGCACTCGCACCGCCGAGGAGTCACGATGCCGGGACACCCGACGAGCCGGATCAACATCCCGTCATGGGCATGGGAACGCGAGCACACGGCGGAGTTCCTGAGAAGGCGCGATGTCCAGGCACTTTTCCGGTTCGGGCGCCAGTACGGCGGTGCGAGCCAGATGGCGATCTCGGCGGCGACCGGCCTCTCACAGGGGCGGGTGAGCGAGGTACTGAACGGCCGCAAGACTGTCACGGCCTTCGAGGTGTACGAACGGATCGCCGACGGCTTCGGGATGCCCGACCGCGCGCGGATGCTGTTCGGCCTTGCACCGAAGAACCCCGGCACGTTCACTGGATCCGACAGCGCGGAGTCCTCGGCACCACCGAGGCGACCCGCACCCAGGAGCCCGGGCCCGGGGGAGGATGAGAAGGTGCGACGTCGCGCATTCGTCGGACTGGCCGGAACCGCCCTGTTCCAGGCCACCACAGGTTCAGTGCTGGACATGGACGAGATCGCCGCAGCACTCACCAGGTACGCGGGAGGTCGTCGGTCGGCTGTGCGAGCGGCGACGGGTCTCGGCGAGCTCGCCAAGCGGACGCACGCGGCCAAGGCCGGATACCAGGCGTGCCATTACACGGCGGTGGCCAAGCGGCTACCCGAACTGCTGCGCGGTCTGGATGACGCGGTGTCCGGTGTCGAAGACGACGACCTCTCCCGGGTGCACGCGCTTCGGGCGGAGGCGTACCACGTGGCGGCGAGCCTCCTGCTCAAGTGTGAGGAACGCGGCTTGTCCTACCTCGCGGCTGACCGAAGCATGCGCGCGGCCGAGGCGAGCGAGAGCCCCGCGGTCGTGGGTGCGAGTGCCAGGGCGTTCACCCGGGCACTGATGCGTGAGCGCCACTACAAGGCGGCGACGGAACTGGCGACGAGCACCGCCGAACGGGTGGACAGCGCCACGGACGAGGCCACACCGGAATCCCTGTCGGTGTACGGGTCGCTTCTGCTGAGCGGCGCGGTCTCTGCGGCCAAGCGCGAAAACCGGGGCCAGGCGCTCAGCCTGCTTGACGAGGCCAGTGACGCGGGTGAACGGCTCGGCGGGGATTTCAACTACCAGTGGACCGCCTTCGGGCCGACCAACGTCCTGCTGCACCGGGTGAGCGCGGCAGTCGAGTTGGGCGACGCGGGCAGCGCGATCGACTACGCGCGCCAGGTGCGGTTGGACAACATCGACGTGATGGAACGCCGGGTGACGCTGTTCATCGACGCGGCCCGTGCGTATCAGCAGTGGGGCAAGACCGAGCACGCCTACCACGCGTTGCGCAACGCCGAGGAGATGGCGAGCGAGGAACTGACCGCCCGTCCGGTGGTGCACCAGTTGATCAACGACATCCGTACTCGGGCGAGTGGTCACCTGTACGACAACGTCAGCGAACTAGCGGAAAGGGTCGGTGCCTGACTCAGTGAGTGAGCGGAAGACTCTCTACGTGGTGGTGTGCGCGGCAGGTCCGGCTTCGGATGTCGGCACGCTGGTCGATCTGGCCCAGGAGCAGGGTTGGACCGTTCAGGTCATGGCCACGCCAGCGGCGGTGGGTTTCATCGACGTCGAGGCGCTGGAGAAGCAGACCGGCAGGCCGGTGCGGAGCCAACACCGCGCTCCGGGAGACCCGCGCTCTCCCAAGGCGGACGCCATCATCATCGCCCCGGCCACCTTCAACACGATCAACAAGCTGGCCAACGGGATCGCCGACAACTACGTCCTGGACGTGGTGAACGAGGCCATCGGCCTCGGAGTGCCGACCGTCATCCTGCCGTTCGTGAACTTCGCCTACGCCAGCAGAGCCCCGTTCCGAGAGAGCGCCAGGAAGCTCCGGGCCGAAGAGGTGTCCGTGTTGATCGGACCAGAGGCGTTCATCCCTCACGAAGCCGGAAGCGGAACGGGCGCGTTCGATACCTTCCCATGGCGGCTTGCTCTAGACCAGGCGGAGAACTCTCTCTAGAGCAGTAGAACTGGAACTCAGGTCTGCGACACATGAACCGCGACAGCGACGGACGCTCATCAACCCCGCTGCACTCCGTGTCCGTGGCGGGAGCCGTCATCCGCGAGGACGGGCGGATGCTGGTGATCAAGCGCAGGGACAACGGCAACTGGGAGCCGCCGGGCGGCGTGCTGGAGTTGGACGAGACCCCGCAGGAGGGTGTTGTCCGCGAGGTCTTGGAGGAGACCGGCATCCACGTCGAGGTGGAACAGCTCACGGGCGTCTACAAGAACATGTCTCGCGGAATCGTCGCTCTCGTGTTCCGCTGCAGACCATTTGGAGGCGTTGAACTCCCAACTTCCGAGTCCGTTGACGTTGAGTGGATCACACCCGAACAGGTTTCAGAGCGAATGGCCGAGGTATACGCAGTTCGATTGCTGGATGCGCTAGATATTAGCCCTCCGCACGTTCGCAGCCACGACGGTGTACGACTGGCCTTCGCAAGGCAGAGATCTGCCTTATGAATCAGCAAAATAATTACCTTTATTCTACCAGCATTGCCAACGCTCAACAATATTGGACATGGCCACCTCCAGCCAATCTTCCTTCCACTCGGTATGGAAATTTATATCTTGCGAGTCGGGTCGATTTATAACCTGGTCAACCTTCAATATTGTAGGCAAGTTCACAGAGTCACCGATTACAATGGCTTCTTGTTGCTCCAATGAAGGCAGAGAGTCCGTAATGGCACTAAGGCTGTCAGGGATAAGGCGCTTGACATAGTTTTGGTCAATAGGATTTGTCAGGCGCATGGCAACAAAATTGTTACACTGAGAAAAAACAGTCTCGGAAATTTCAGAAGGCCTCTGACTAACAATCATTAGGGAAACTCCGTACTTTCTGCCCTCCTTGGCTATCCTTTCGATTGCCCTTTTTACTGAATTGTACTTTGCCCCCGACCCCTGGGGCACGTAGTTGTGAGCCTCTTCATAAACTAGCAAAAAAGGCAGCTCGCGCCCAGAACTTTTGCCTGACTTTCGGAAATGAAAGCTAAAATTGAACACGAGACGACTAACCAGAGATACCACAACACTGAGAACTTCGAATGGAATACCACTCAAATCCAAAATCGTAACATTGGATTTTTTCTTTCCATACCCCATGAACTGACTCAAAATTGAAGACATGTCATTAGTTAAATATGGGTCACCGTTTTCTTTCTCTGGGGACAGGAGAAAATCAAGCCTCCGATCACTCATTTTCGAATTTATGCGCATCAAAAACCTGCTGAACTCTCCGAAAAAAGGACCATTGCTGGCCCTCTTGTCCGCCTTCTGACTTGTTTCGACAAAGTCATGGCGTTTGAAAAAATAAAACTCGGACCGATCAGAGACAAGGGTTTCATTAGAAAGCTTAGGAAGATCATCACCCGGAACTTTACTGATCACCTCACGATTCAGATTATCAAGGTAATTCACGACCTCCTGCAAGCTAAAGTAACTCGGAGAGTCATAATTTATTTTTGAGACTCCAGCATCTTGAGCATGTCTAACTTTATTTTCTATGACCGCCCTTCTGAACTGAGATACTTGATTGTGAGAGTTATTCTCATTGCTCTCAATGAACATCTCCTCAAGTTCTTCAGAGTTCATCATCCAGCACGGGAGATGCAAATTGGAAGCACTAACCAAATTAGCGTCAGGGAACGCAGAAGCGTACTCTCCATGCAGATCAAATATGATGATATGAGAATTATTGAGGACAGCACGGCTTTTTTGATCGACAGATGATTCTGATCCGCTTTGTAGGATTTTAGCGACCGTGCAGGATTTTCCTGATCCTGTTGAACCAACCACTCCTATATGCTTGGCAAAAAATTTATCTCCATCAAGCACAGCTCTAACATCACTGTTCTGCGCCAAACTTCCAAAGCTGAATCTTTTATCCAAATCTACAGAGGCATATATCTCATTCAAAACTTCCGCTGAAGCAATTTCGATGTGTTGAGGAGGGATAGATATTTTCTTTCCCCCTCTCTTGAATTTCCCTCCCTCCATATGGCCGACCGGCTGCGTCTCCACAATAAACCTCGGAGTAGCTTCACGATACTCGCCCCCCGGATGAAGGTCGTCTTTGACTCGATAACTTTGGACGATTGCAATCAAGGTAGAGCCACTGTCATCATGGATCTTAATGTAGCTACCAATTTCTAGTTGCTCAGGAAGCTCTTCATATTCCTGAGTGTCATATATCTCGATATTGATAGCATCTGGGGATACACCGACTACCTTGGCAACTGAGGTTATATTTGTCACTAAACTCTCGCAATCAGACTTACAATTTTTTCGGCACTCAGTCCCGGAATGTGGACTACTGTTGCTTCGAAGTCCTGAAAAATATCTACAGACTTAGCCGTGTTTAGTATTGTATCTACCGCAAAACCTTCTTTCAGGTATTTAAGGAAATTTTCCTCCCTTAGCAAGCGAACATCATATGAAGTTTTTTGGATAGCATCTCCGCGACCGGATCTGACTTTGACAGGCATCCGGTGGAACAGCCTCGGATTGAACAGTACATCTTCATAACCGTCATAATAGGCGATCCCCTTATCCAGCAAGTCTCTTTTGAGCTTCATATACCAAGCGTCGGACGATCGGACAACTACCGTCCAAGGACGCGCTGTGTAAAGCTGGCCTTCTCCATAGTCATCAAGGGCCAGGAAAGTAACCAACCCAGCAGTATCAAGAAAGGAATCTTTCCTGATATCCAAAGGTTCCTCTAGGTACAGAACCCGATCTTTTTTAGGTAGCAGCACTCGCGCATCACGCAACCTGCGCGCTGTTGCCTTGATAAAATCCTCTACGGAAGTAACTTCCCTATGCCACAGGTTGTAAAGAAGTGGCCTCTTATCAAGATGATCCAGAAACTGTTTTCTAGTTACCCTGCGGGAAAAAATGTCTTTGTTGCAAGCCTTTTCTGCAACGAAGGTGAGCGCGTTCCCATAGTGGAGGCCGACAGTCTCCTCTCGACTGCAATCCATCGCCAATCTTAGCCCATCCAGCACCTCCCTTTTCTGCTCTTCCATCCCTCTCCCTCCTTTTATAGAGAGAAAGTTAACAAAATCTACCAAAATTTTTTCATCATATTTTTCATAATGTCGGATTATGGCTCCCGTCTTCCTTTGGTGCTCTGTCAGGCTATCTTTCAGTTCTTCAACTGTTAGCTTTTCTGGAACTCGAGAGGTCTCTTTTCCAAAATGTGCGTGCACGAAATATTTTGACCTCATGCCTCGTTCAAACGAGTCCAGCATTGGAATCAGCGAAGACCGGAGGCTTGCCAAGGAATACTCTTTAGAGGAGAGATACTTACATTGCACGAAAGAAGATTCATCAAGCCCCTCCTTGTCTATATCCTCAACGCCTTCTATTGTTAGGACCTCAGAAGGTTTAGCAGATAGGATCTCCAAAATCGTCAGATCAAATTGATACCTGTAGCCCGCGATCGTCGAACTGGCTGACCTGTTGGTAATCTCTGCCATATCCGTGTTCTTTGCTGAATTGGGCTGTATGAAATCAAGGCGACGGCGCAAGCGCCGTCGCAGCGGCCTTCGGCCGCCGCTCGGGCTGCGGGCTGCCGCCCGGTCCCGAGCGCGCCCGCAGGCCGCACACCAGAGGACTTCTCTCGGACAGGCCCGACAGAGCGGGGGCCAGAACTGACCGAGTCAGGCCATCGTGCCCGATGACCTGCGGGTATGTCAGAGCTTTTGGTCCCGAAACGGACGGATGTGCTCACCTGTCCCGAGGCACCCGCCAGCGGGCTACGACCGTCTTGGGGGACCCACTCCAGCGCTGACGGGCACCTCGGCCCGAAACCGTGGTACTTGGTTCCATATGGTTGCTGTAGTCGTGGTTGAGGTGAGCAAAATGAACACGGCCCCGCCCACGCACGATACGCCGACCAAGCCTTAAGGAACGAACGTCTGTGCCCGCCAGGGCCACAGCAGCGCACCCCACCGCGTAGCACATTCATCGCACACGGCTCCGAGAAGGGGCCGGAAGGGCTGAGAAGCCCTCGGAACATCCGTGCAGGTCACAAGGTGTTTCGTCGGTTTATCGACAGGTCGCCAGGACCCCTCGGCACAACGGGACTTCGTGGGCTCAAATCCCACACCCTCCGCAGTGACCGGGACCGGTGGGTTCGGGCCATGTCATGGCTCGGGCCCATCGGTCCTCGGCGTTTCAGGGGTAGGGGCCAGTCCAGGCGTTGTGTGAGCGGAAACGGACAGCGGGGACAGGGCGCGTCCCCGCGCCGGATCGGCGGTTCCGGTTTGGCCCGGAGCGAGACAGGTAGTTCTCGGGGAAAACGACCGGATACACACCCCCTTGTCGGCTCGCGGTCTGCTCCTCGGCTTCACCGGCCGGTGAAGCCGGGTTGCCTGCCCCGCTTCCACCGCCTGCTCGGGCCAGCACCGGACCGCACCAGCAGTGACCACGGAAGGTTCCGTGAGGACCATCGCTGACAGCTCCCCCAACAGGAACCAGGTGCGATGGACGCACCTGGTCAGCCCGTTTTTCACCATGCTGGCCATGGTCTTCGCCAGTACCGCCGCGTGGATGAACGAGAACTACGTCCTTCTCGTGTCGTGCGCCTCGGTCTTTCTGGCCGCGATGATGCTCGAGGTGGTCTGGCTGGTCCGGATGTACCGGGAACGGCACCGTGACTCCGCCCGCCCGTACGAAGAGTCGTAGTCATGCGTCGTCAGCCCGAGCGTCGGGGCCCAACCGGATGGATGAGACCCTTCCTCGTCTGGTGCAACCTGGTGACCGGCGGAGTGTGGGCGTTCCAGGCCGTGGGCCGTTTCGCGTTGGACGGGCCCACATGGGTGGCGTGGACCAATGCGGTGGCCGCGCTGTGCTTCGGCGTGACGGGCCTCGGTTACCTCCTCAGGTTCCGAAGGCAGGATCGCGAGGACACCCTTGCCGCACGGCGACGCGGGAATGGCGGCACCCCGGGTGACGACAGCCCGGAGTCACATCGGGGGTAGACCGCGCGCGTCAGCGAGGGCGCGACTCACTCCGCCATGTCGTCGCAGGAATGACGACCGCCACCGTGTCCACGCACCCATCCACCAGCCGATTCGTCGTTTTGTCGACAGGTGGTTAAGGCCCTCGGGACAGCAGGATTTCGTGGATTCGTATCCCATAACCCCGCGGCACCGAGGGCCTTCACCCCTTCTGTCAGTCCGCTGAGCAGCCCTTGTCAGCCGCAGGTGCTCTTCTTCGGGCTCGGTCGCTACCGTTCGCGGCGACCGCCTGCCGTGCGCCACGGCTCGGGCAGCGGCCCGCCCGCGCGCAGGTGCGCGTCCAGCAGCGACAGCAATCGATCAGCCTCGTGCAGCACCGCGTAGGCCTCACCGGCGTGACGCGGTCGCGTCCGGAGTGCCTCGGACAGGGTGTCGTACAGGTCCGTGGCGGTGCCCGGTACGGGTGCGGGCCTGAGGCGGTCCGGTGGAATCGGCACACTCACGAGACGAGCACCCCCGGACCCGCCAGAAGGTCCCCCACCGGCTGGCGCCGCGCCTCGTGTGCCAGGTAGTAGCCGCGTACGAGGGCCTCCGGCGGTTCGACCGGAGGCAGCGGGGCACGCCGGGTGGCGTCGGGAGCCGGGCGCGGAGCGGGGACCGGAGGGAAAGCCGGTGTGCTCGCGACCGGGCCGGGATCGGCGGCGTAGCGGCGCACCCGGGAGGCACGGCGCCTGCGGGCCTCGGCGCGCAGTTCTCCGGCGAGGACGCGCGGTGCCGCGTGGAGGCCCCGCGCCGGACGAAGCATTCGCAGAAACAGGGGCAACAGATCCATAAGGTGGTGCATGTCGGCGCTCCAGAAAGCGTTGACCACGGCCCCGGACGCGTTGGCGCGCGTCGCGGGGTCCCGCCGTGCGCGGGAGCTTCATAGTACCTTCTTGTATCTCCTTGTATCTAGACGTGCGCAGACGTATCTCTTGAAGTGGTCTTGACTCGACACGAATAGCTTCGTGTCCATGGAGTTCGACCCTGACGCAGAAATCGACCCGGAAGCGCCGCTCACGGAGTACAAGCAGCTCGCTGGCATCCTGCGTGCGCGGATGGCGCGAGGGGACTGGGAGTCCGGCCGCCGCATGGCCAGTGAGACGGACCTGACCCAGCAGTACGGCCTGGCCCGCTCCACGGTGCGACGTGCCATCGCGGTGCTCGTGGAGGAGGGGCTGGTGTTCACCGTGCCCCAGAGAGGCACGTTCCGGAAGTAGCCCTGCAGCCCCCCGAGTCCCCACGACATGCGCCCTGAGCGGCCGCGCCCCTGGCTCCTGATTCTCAGCATCGCCCTCGTCGCGTGCAGCGCAGCGTGGATCGCGCTGGGCCCCGACCTGGGCGGCTGGCTGACCTTCCTCGCCTGGGACGTCCTCGTCACCTGGCTGATCTGTCTGGGGTTCGCCGTCCACGGCCGCACCAGACCGAGGAAGCCCCGCGGCGAACAGTGACCGGCGCCCGACCGCCCTGGTGACGTGTCGACATGTCGCCGCATCGTTCCGATGCTGCTGGGCAGGGTGCAAACCATGATCGGACGACTGCACACCATCGCCCTGGACTGCCCCGACCCCGGCGCGCTCGCGGACTTCTACGCCGAACTGCTCGGGCTCCCCGTCACCAAGCGCGAGGAGCACTGGGTTGTGGTCGGGGAGGAGTGGCCGCGGCTCGCCTTCCAGCACGCGCCCGACCACAAGGCCCCGGCGTGGCCGGACCCCGAGCGGCCCCAGCAGGCGCACCTCGACGTCTGGGTGGAGGACATCGAGGCGGCCGAGGAGCGCGTGCTGGCGCTCGGGGCGCGCAGGCTCGCGGTCGCCGAGGACGACCCCCGCGACCTGTTCCGGGTCTACGCCGACCCCGCCGGGCACCCGTTCTGCCTGGAGTACGCCGCCGAGGGCGTCTGAACCCGCGAAGGCGCCTGAACCCGTCCGGAGGTGCCCGGACGGGTGTCCCCGGCTACTCCTCCTCGGCGTGGTGCGGAAGGATCACCACCGGGATCTCGGAGTGGTGCAGCACGCCCTGGCTGACCGAGCCCAGGAGCAGTCCGCGCACGCTCCCCCGGCCCCGGGAGCCCACCACGATCGCGTCGGCCCCCTCGGCCGCCCCGATCAGCGCGTTGACCGGGCTGTCCTGGGTGCGCACCACGCTGACCTCGAAGTCGAGGTCCTCGCGCCGCCTGCCGGTGACGTCGAGCAGCATCTCGCCCACCAGCTCCTCGGACTTGCGGTCGAACAGCTTCTCCTGGGGCTCGTAGCCCATGGAGGTCATCGCGATCGGGTCGTAGGGGTAGGGCACCTCCCAGCTGTTGACCACGACGAGTTCGCCGCCGCTCTCCCGCACCAGGTCCACGGCCAGGCGCAGCGCCCGGCGGGCGTTCCTGGAACCGTCCACGCCGACCACGACCCGGCCGAGCGAGGTCGTCGCGGGGCTGCCCCCGTGCGAGGGCACCACCACGACCGGGCAGGCCGCCTGGGCGGCCACGCGGATGCTCACCGAGCCCACGAACACCGACGCGAACGTGCCCAGGCCCCGTGTGCCGAGCACGAGCACGTCGTGCGTCCGGCTGTGGCTCAGCAGCGCCAGCGGCGGCTCCTCCAGGGCGGTCTCGGTCTCCACCGTCACCGACGGCCGGACACGGCGCACGTGCTCCGCGGCCTTGGTGAGCACTTCGTCGGCCTGGTCCGAGATCTCCGCGGTGGGGTCGAAGCGGGCGGGCACGGAGCCGGCCGACACGATCAGCGGCATTCCCAGCGCGTGGACGGCCCGCAGCGGCACGCCCCTGCGCTCCGCCTCGGCGGCCGCCCACTCCAGCGCCGCCCGGGAGTGGTCGGAGCCGTCGACGCCGACCACGACCCTGGGCGAGTGCTCCTCGTTGCTTGGCATGGTTTCCCCCTTGGTAACGCTGTCCATCATCGCCGGGGAGGGCGGCCGTTCCCGGGAACGGCGCGGCCCCGCGTCGGGCCGCCCGCTCTTCCCGAACCGCTCTTCTCCCCCGGGCCCTTCCTCCCGCTCGTCCGCCCCGCCCCGCCGGTCACTCGTCCTCCGACAGCGGAGGCAGGACGGCCACGGGCACCGGCGCGTGCCGGAGCACCCCCTGGCTGACCGAACCCATCACCAGCCCCCGTACTCCTCCGCGTCCGCGCGAGCCCACCACCAGCAGGTCCGCGTCCCGCCCCGCCTCCAGGAGGGCGTCCACGGGGTTGGCCTGCGTACGGACCGCGCTGATCTCCAGATGCTCCGTCCTCTCGTCCACCACCTCCGCGAGCAGGCCCGCGACGATCTCCTCGGACTGGCGGTCGAACATCTCCTCGTGCAGGGCCCGGGCGTCGGCGGCCAGCGACTCGGTGTCCGCGGGGAGCGGCACCTCCCAGCTGTTGACCACCACGACCTCCGAGCCGCTCACCAGCGCCTCGTGGAGGGCGAAGCGCAGCGCGCGGCGGGAGGACTCGGACCCGTCCACGCCCACCACGACGCGGCCGCGCCGCGGCGGCGGCCTCTCCTGGTCGGGGACGACCACCACGGGACAGGGTGCGTGGGAGGAGGCGCGCACGCTGACCGAGCCCAGCATGATCGCCCGGACTCCGCCCAGGCCCCGCGACCCCACCACGACGACGTCCTCGGGCAGGGCGTCGTTGAGCAGGACCGCGGGCGCGTCCTCCGGCGCCAGGACGGTCACCACGTCCAGACCGGGCCGGGCCCGGTGCGCGTACGCGGCGCCCGCGGTGAGCAGGTCGTGCCCCGCCTCCCGCTGGTCCTCGACGGCCACGCGCCCGGCCGCCCCGTAGGCGCCGATCACCACCGGCATCCCGAGGCCGTGCACGATCCGCAGCTGTGTGCCGCGCCTGGCCGCCTCCTCGGTCGCCCAGACCAGGGCGGCGTGGGAGGCGGGCGTGCCGTCCACGCCGACCACGACCGCGGGCGGGCGTTCCTGTGTGTTCATCCCCAACCCCTTCCCCCTCGTCCTTCCCCTGTCCGAAAGCGGGCTCCGGAAAACGGGGCGGGGTGGAGGAAGGGGCCGCGCGCCGCGCCCGTGATCACCTCTGCCAGGCGAACGCCTCCCCGACCGACGCGGCCAGCTGGAGGTAGGCGTCCCGCGTGGCGGGGGCGAGCCGTTCGAGGTCCACCTCCGCGCCCTCCTCCAGGTGCCCGTCCCAGGGCACCCGCACCACGTCTCGGCACCGCCCGGCGAAGTGCTCCTCCAGCCGGTTCAGGTCCACGCTGCTCTTGCTGTCGGAGCGCACCATCGACAGCACCACCACGGCGTTGCGGACGAGGGAGCCGTGGCCGTGCGCCTCCAGCCAGTCCAGGGTGGCGCTGGCACTGCGGGCCCCGTCCACGGACGCCGAGCTGACCAGGACGACCTGGTCGGCCAGCCCCAGCACCCCGCGCATCGCCGAGTGCAGCAGACCGGTGCCGCAGTCGGTGATGCAGATGGAGTAGAAGTGCTCGACGATCCGGGCGACCTCCCGGTAGTCGGCGTCGCTGAAGGCCTCGGAGACCGCCGGGTCGCGGTCGGAGGCCAGGATCTCCAGTCGGCTGGGCGCCTGCGAGGTGAACCCGCGGATGTCGGCGTAGCGCGACACCAGGTGGCGCTCGTTGAGCAGGTCGCGGATGGTCGCCGCGGTCTCCAGCCGCACCTTGTCCGACAGCGTGCCGCGGTCGGGGTTGGCGTCCACCGCGAGCACCCGGTCGCCGCGCAGGGAGGCCAGCGTCGCGCCGAGGGCGACCGTGGTGGTCGTCTTGCCGACCCCGCCCTTGAGGCTGAGCACGGCCACCCGGTGGTGCCCGGCCGCCACGGGTGTGCTCGCGCGGGCCACCAGTTCGCGCTGGCGCAGCACCTTGGCCGACTCCCCCGGGTTGACCAGTCCCAGGGTGGCGGCGTGCACGGCCCGGCGCCACCCGCCGCTGGGGCCCTGGCGCCGGTTGCGCACGAGGGTGGCCGCGTTGAGCGCGTCGGAGGTCTGCCGCTCCTGTTCGGGGCGCCGGTCCGGTGAACCCTGGGGAGCGGGCGGGGGCGGTGGCGGCGCGAGGTCGGCCCGGGGCCCCGTGAGCGCGGACGGCGGCTCGGGGGTCCGGAGCGGTGCCGGACGGACGGGCTCGCCCGGTGGCGGCGCGGACCGGAACGGGCCGGAGTCCTCTCCCAGCCACGCGCCCAGCCCCGTGTCCCGCGCGGACCGGGGGCCGGATTCCGGGCCGGGGCCGTTGTCCCCCGGCCCCCGGACGGGGCTCGAACCGGGTCCCCGGAAGGAGAGCGGACCCGATCCCGTCGGACCAGGTCCCGTCTCCGTCCCCGTCGGAACCGGTCCCGTGGTCCGCGGTCCGACGTGCGCGTCGTCGCGCTCGTTCTCCAGGGGAGGCAGCTGCTCCGGTTCGGGCACGTCGGGGTCGCGGCGCAGCCTGCGGGGCGCCAGCGGGTCCTCGCCCGGACGGGTGGGGCGCTGGAGGCGCTGCCGCTGGGGGCGCTGCGGGCGTCTGCGCGCGGCCCCCGGCACCAGGCGGACCGTGCCCTCCTCCTCGCCGTCTTCGGTGTCGGCGGCGTCGTCCTCGGCAGCGGCGGCGCTCTCGGCAGCCTCCGAACCCGCCAGAAACTCCGAGGGCCCGGAGGCCCCGGAGGTCCGCGGGGGCAGCAGAGGCCTGGACGTTCCGGAAGGCCCGGGAGCGCCGGAGTCCTCAGGAGCCTCAGGAGGACCGAAAATCCCAGGAGCACCAGAAGAGGCCGGAGGAATATCAGCCTCGCGTTCCTCTGGCAGGCCCTCCGGCTCGGGGACAGCGGAAAGCCCCGAAGGCTCGGGATCACCGGAGGCCGACCGCTCCGGCTCCCCGCCGACCCCCTCCGCCCCACCCGCCCCGCCCGACGGAGACGGCGTATGGTGCCCCGCGCCCAGCAGCGGTGTGTCCTCGGGCAGCCTGGCGTAGGGCGGCGGAGGCGGTGCCTCGCCCTCGAAGCCGCCGAACCACTGGTCGTGGGGCGAGGGCTCGGGCGCGGTCGGCCCCGGCGCGGCGGCGTCCGGGTCGTACTCCTCCGGGTCACCCGCCGAGCGGTCCGGTTCGACGTGCTCCCCGGCCGCGGGTCCGGGGCCCGTCTCAGAGCTTCGACCCGACCCGTTGTGTTCCTGGTGTGCCACCGGAGTTCTCCTGCTTGAAGGGGGCGTGCTGTGGAGGGAGGGATACCCCAGCGGGGAAGAGACGGGATCCGCTCCCTGGGATCACTCTTACCCGCCCGGCCCCACCGAAGCATCCTTACGAGCAGGTGAACAGAGGAATCCGTTGCCTGCCGAGGAACCTCCCCGGGTACTGTCTGGCTCATGCACGCGATCCGTATCAGTGAACCGGGCGGGCCCGAGGTCCTGGCCTGGACCGAGGTTCCCGACCCCGTCCCCGGCGAGGGGGAGGTCCTGGTGGACGTGGCCGCGAGCGCGGCCAACCGGGCCGACGTCTCCCAGCGCCAGGGCAACTACCCGCCCCCGCCCGGCGCCTCCGAGTACCCCGGGCTGGAGTGCTCGGGCACCGTCGCCGCGCTCGGCCCCGGAACCGAGGACTCGGGCTGGTCCGTGGGCGACCGGGTGTGCGCCCTGCTGTCCGGGGGCGGCTACGCCGAGAAGGTCGCCGTCCCGGTGGGCCAGCTGCTGCCGGTCCCCGCGGGCGTGGACCTGGTGGAGGCCGCCGCGCTGCCCGAGGTGGCCTGCACCGTCTGGTCCAACCTGGTGATGGTCGGCGGCCTGCGCGCCGGGGAGACCGTCCTGGTCCACGGCGGCGGCAGCGGCATCGGCACCTTCGCGGTCCAGTTCGCCCGCGCCCTGGGCGCCCGGGTGGCGGTCACGGCGGGCAGCCGGGAGAAGCTGGAGCGCTGCCGTGAACTGGGCGCGGAGATCCTCATCAACTACAAGGAGGAGGACTTCACCGAGCGCATGCGCGAGGCGGGCGGCGCCGACCTCGTCCTCGACATCATGGGCGGCTCCTACCTGGACGCCAACCTGCGCTCACTGGCCACCAACGGCCGACTGGTGATCATCGCGCTGATGGGCGGGCGCCGCGCCGAGGCCGATCTGGGGCGTATGCTCGCAAAGAGGCTCTCCGTCCACGCGACGACCCTGCGTTCCCGCCCCCTGGAGGAGAAAGCGGCCATCGTCTCGGGAGTACTCGAGCAGGTGTGGCCGTTGGTAGAACAGGGAGTCGTCCGCCCCGTCGTCGACCGCTCGGTCCCGATGCGGAACGCGGCGGAGGCGCACCGCGTCATGGAAACGAGCGCGCACACCGGAAAGATCCTTCTTCCCCGTTGACGGCGTGCCGGTGACATCCACGTAAGGGGACTGATGAGCAGCGCAGAGAACCCGGACGAGCAGGCTCGGATCCTGGTCATGGGAACCGACCGCGACGGGGACGGCGAGGAGGGCGCGGAGGAGCCGCGCACCCTCGCCGACATGGTGGAGCAGCCCGCCAAGGTGATGCGGATCGGCAGCATGATCCGGCAGCTCCTGGAGGAGGTCAAGGCCGCTCCGCTGGACGAGGCGAGCCGGGCCAGGCTCAAGGAGATCCACACCTCGTCCATCAAGGAGCTGGAGGACGGTCTGGCCCCCGAGCTGATCGAGGAGCTGGAGCGGTTGACCCTGCCGTTCGCGGAGGGCGCGGCCCCCAGCGACGCCGAGCTGCGCATCGCGCAGGCGCAGCTGGTGGGCTGGCTGGAGGGGCTGTTCCACGGCATCCAGACCACGCTGTTCGCCCAGCAGATGGCGGCCCGCGCCCAGCTGGAGAACATGCGCAAGGCCCTGCCCCCCGGCATCGCGGGTCTTCAGGCCCAGGGGCCCGGCGCCCCCGGCGGCCTGGACGAGGAGCGGCACGGCTCCGGTCCGTACCTGTAGCACCGAGCGAGGAGCCCGCCCCCGGCCGGGGGCGGGCTCCTCGCGTGTCCGGTGCCGGGGTCCTCCGGCCCGGAGGCCGTGCTGACGGGTCCGCCGGCCCCGGGTGTCCGGATACCGGGACCCGGGCGCCTACCTGCCCTTGGCGACCGGCTCCAGGACGTCGCGGCCCAGGTAGGGGCGCAGCGCCTCGGGGACCACCACGGAGCCGTCCTCGCGCTGGTGGTTCTCCAGGATGGCGACGATCCAGCGGGTGGTGGCCAGCGTGCCGTTCAGGGTGGCGGCGAAGCGGGGCTTGCCGTCCTCGTCCCGGAACCGCACGTTGAGGCGGCGGGCCTGGAACTCGGTGCAGTTGGAGGTGGAGGTCAGCTCCCGGTAGGTCTCCTGGGTGGGGACCCACGCCTCGCAGTCGTACTTGCGGGCGGCGCTGGTGCCCAGGTCGCCGCCGGCGATGTCCACCACGCGGTAGGGCAGCTCCAGCTTGTCCAGCATCTCCCGCTCCCAGGCGAGCAGCCTCTTGTGCTCCTCGTGCGCCTGGTCGGGGTGGGTGTAGACGAACATCTCCACCTTGTTGAACTGGTGGACGCGGATGATGCCGCGGGTGTCCTTGCCGTAGGAGCCCGCCTCGCGGCGGAAGCACGGCGACCAGCCGATGTAGCGGTTGGGCAGGGCGTCGGCGGGCAGGATCTCCCCCGAGTGGTACCCGGCCAGCGGCACCTCGGAGGTGCCCACGAGGTAGAGGTCGTCGGCGGGCAGGTGGTAGACCTCGTCGGCGTGCGCGCCGAGGAAACCGGTGCCCTCCATGGTCTCGGGCCGCACCAGCACCGGCGGGATCATCGGCGTGAAGCCCGCCTGGACGGCCTGGTTCATGGCCATGTTGAGCAGCGCCAGCTCCAGCTGGGCGCCCACACCGGTGAGGAAGTAGAACCGGGCCCCGGAGACCTTGGCGCCCCGCTCCATGTCGATGGCGCCGAGCATCTCGCCCAGCTCCAGGTGGTCGCGCGGGGTGAAGTCGAACGAGCGCGGGGTGCCGACGGTCTCCAGAATCTCGAAGTCGTCCACGCCGCCCTCGGGCGCGCCCTCCTCCACGAGGTTGGGCACGCCGGACAGGAGGGCGTCCAGTTCGTCGGCGAGGCGGCCGGCCTCGGCCTCGGCCTCCTTGACCTCGGCGGCCAGCGCCTTGGCCCGGGTCAGGAGTTCCTCGCGCTCCTCTGGGGAGGCCTTGGAGACGGACCTGCCCACGCTCTTCTGCTCGGCGCGCAGGGTCTCGAACCGGGACAGCGCGGAACGGCGGTCGGCGTCGAGCCCGAGCAGGCGGTCGGCGACGGAGGGATCCTCCCCCCGTGCCCGCTGCGAGGCGCGGAGTCGTTCGGGGTCTTCTCGAAGAGCGCGAAGGTCGATCACGTCTTGCAGGTTACCGTCCGGGCTACATCCTCCCGACATCTTTTCCACAACCGCGTCATGGATGCCCGTTGACCTCGTCCTTCCTGTGAAAGACCGAGGAGGGGGATGATCGTGAAGCCGTTGAGCGAGATGACCGCGGAGGAGCTCAGCCGAGCGCTGGAGGTGCTGGGGGCGACGCGTCCTGAGGACTTCGCGCTGAGGCTGGCGCTGTGCCTGGAGCTGGACCGCGCGGACGCGGGGGAGGATGTCCGCCGGGGCGCCCCGAGGGAGGCGGCCCGGGTCTGAGGAGCGCCGGTCCCGGGGACCCGGAGGCCGCCGGGCCCGGGGAGCGGGAACCCGGGAATCGGGCAGGGCGGGCGGCCGGCGGCCGGGGCCGCCCGCGCCCACGCGCTACGGCGAGGGGAGCCGTTCGCGGAGCCGGGCCCCGGCCTCAGTCGACCTGACCGGCGCGGATGCGCGCCAGCCACTGCTCGGCCTCGGCGAAGTCGGCGTCGGTGGCCGGTCGGGGCCGCAGCGGCGGGTCGTTCTCGGTGGTCCGGCCGCTGCGCGGGTAGCTGCCCAGAAAGCGCACGTCCCGGCACACCCGCCGGATGCCCATGAGGGCCTCGCCGACCCGGGCCTCGGCCACGTGTCCCTCGGCGTCGATGCAGAAGCAGTAGCTGCCGAGCCGGTCGCCGGTGGGGCGCGACTCCAGCCGGGTGAGGTTGACCCCGCGCACGGCGAACTGGTTGAGCACCTCGATCAGGGCGCCGGGGTGGTCGTCGGCGATGAAGGCGACGAGCGAGGTCAAGTCGGCCCCGGTGGGCCCGGGCAGGACGCCGGGCCGGGACAGGTAGATGAAGCGGGTGGCCGCGTCGGAGCGGTCGCCGATACCGGAGGCCAGGGCGTGCAGGCCGTAGCGCTCCCCGGCGATCACGGCGCAGATGGCCGCGTCGTAGGGCGCGCCGGGCTCGGAGACGGCGCGCGCGGCGGCGGCCGTGGAGGAGACGGTGTGCGTGTCCGCGTCGGGCAGGTTGCGGGAGAGCCAGCCCCGGCACTGGGCGAGGGCGTGGGGGTGGGTGGCCACCCGCTTGACGTCCTCCAGCACCGTCCCGCCCCGCGCGAACAGGGAGAACTCGACCGGGACCGCGGTCTCGCCGGTGACGAGGAGCGGGTCGCCGTTGACGAGTTCGGCGATGGTCGCGGTGACACCGCCCTCGACCGAGTTCTCCAGGGGGACGACTCCGCCGTCGACCGCGCCGGAGCGGACCGCGTCGAAGACCGCGGCTACCCCCTCGCAGGGGACGCGGGCCTCGTCGGGCGCGTCCGGACGCAGGTTGCGCAGTGCGGCTTCGGTGAAGGTGCCCTCGGGGCCGAGGTAGGCGTAGCGGTTGGGCATAACACCAGGCTATACGGACCGGTGCGCCGGGGGCGGCGGTTCGGGACACGACGCGGGCCCGGGTCCGGGGTCGGACCGGAGTCCGGGCCGTGTGGGAGCGGTCACCCGCGGGCCTCCGGCGCGGGGGCCTCCGCCTCCCGGGTGCCCTCCCCGCCGGTCTCCCCGTCGGTCGGGGCCTCCGGGCGCGGCTCGGCGGCCGTCGCGGTCCCGGTGACCGAAGTCCCCGTGCTCCCCGCCGCGGCGGCGGAGGGCCCCGGCCGCACCGTGACGTTGGCGGAGACGATCGGCCTCGCCGCTCCGACACCCGACCGCACGGCCTGGACAGGGGGCCGACGGTCGGCGCCGGCGCGCCCGATGGTCCTGCGGATCACGGAGACGAGGCCGCGGGGCTCCTGCTCCTGCCGGTCGCCGCCCGGGACTGCCGGGTTGAACGAGGCTGTCGGAGCGGTTGAGGCGGGCCGGGCGGCCGGGGCTCCCGTGCCGGTTGAGGCTGGCATGACCTCGCAAGCCTCTCGGCTGTCATCCGCGACGGGTCCGGTGGCGCGGGCCGTCCGTGCTGACGGGCCCGCCGGAGCCGGTTCCACGTTCTCCCGGGTCGCGCCCGTGCCGTTCGGGACGGCTGAGGCTGCCGGAGCGTCTTCCACGTCCTCCCGACCGTCGTCTGCGGCGGACGGGACGGCTGAGGTTGTCGGAGCGGCTGAGGCGGTCCGGGCAGCCGAGTCGCCCGTACCGGTTGAGGCTGCCGGGGCGGCCTCACGCGGCTCCCGGTCCGAGCCCTCGTCAACCGCCTCCGCGCCCTCACGCGCGCCCCGCTCCTCGCCCCGGGCTGACGGGAACCCGGGCTCCTCCCGAGACGCGGCCGGAGCCACCGGCCGGCCCCCGGCGGAGGAAGCCGCCCGTGCCGGGGGACCTCCCGCGGCCGCGGCGGCGCCGACGCCCTCCCCCAGGCGTGCCGACCGGACGACCCGGTACTCCTCCGGGCTGAGCAGGGTGTCGCACTCCCCGCCCACCACCGCCTTGGCGTAGGTGCGCGACTCGGTGCGCCCGTTGATGGAGGTGACGACGACACCGTCACCCTCGCTGTTGAGCAGCGCCAGGGAGAAGGAGCGGGCGCCCGACATCTCCTCCAGGGCGTCGTAGTGGAGCACCGCCACGTCGCGCACGGCGAAGGGGTCCACGCCCGAGGCGCTGACCGCGGCCGCCCGCTGGGCGAGTGCCTGGGACTCGCTGCCTACCACACGGGTCCTGGACAGCGCGTGCCAGCCGAGGGCGAGCGCGCCCAGTCCCGAGAGCATTCCCGTCAAAGCCAGGATCGTAGTGAACACGGAGCGAGCGTATAGCTACACACTGCACCCATGTGGCTACTTCGGGCGGTTTCTCCAAGTCATGTGCCCGATTTTGCGGGACAGTTGCCGTCCCGCCGTGCGTGTGCGCTCACGGGTCCGTTCCCACCCGCGCCGCACGGTGGGCCGCAGTTCGCGCGCCGCCAGGGCCCGGGCCACGTCCGCGAACTGGTGGGCACGGTGCAGCTGTGCGCGCAGGTCGGTGCCGGTGGCCCGGTGCTCCAGCGGCACCTCCACCTCCAGCACCCGGTAGCCCGCCCGCAGCACGTCGATGGTCAGGCCGGTCTCCACGCCGAAGCCGGGGGCCAGCGGCCTGGCCGCCTCGAAGGCCGCGCGCGTGAGGCAGCGCTGGCCGTTGAGGGGCTGCTCGGGCTCCCACCCGGTGGCCTTGCGGACGCCGCCGCGCGCGAGGCGCACCACGAACCCGTGGCCGCCCAGGCGCATGCGGGTCGCGGGGAAGAGGGCGATGGTCATGTCGGCCTTGCCGTCGCGGACCGGTTCGACGAGCGGTGCCGCCTCCGCGGCGGTCGCCTCCAGGTCGGCGTCCAGGAACAGCAGGTGTCGGGGGGAGCGCGGGGGCCCGTCCCCCGCCTCGTGCTCCTCGATGAGCCGGACGCCCTCCGCGCCCGTCTCCATCGCGGCCCCCTTGCCGCGGTTGCGGCTGTGCCTGATCACCCGGGCCCCGGCGTCGAGCGCGAGTTCGGCCGTGCGGTCGGCGGAGCCGTCGTCGACCACGACGACCAGGTCCACCCCGGGCAGTGCGCGGGCGGCCTCGACGGTGCTGCCCACGCGCACCGCCTCGTCCTTGGCGGCGATGACCACGGCGATCGCGGTCCCCTCGGGACCGGAGCCCTCCCCACGAAGCACGCGTGTCCCGTCTACTGGGCGGTGCCGGTTCCCGCGGCCACCGGCAACGCGTCGAGGTCGGGGTGGATGACGAACACCGCGTCGAGCCCGGTGACCTCCAGGACCTTGGTCACCGCGGGCCTCGGAGCCACGAGTTCCAGGTCGCCGTCCTTGTCACGGGAGCGCTTCATGGCGGAGAGCAGCACGCTGATGCCGGTCGAGTCGCAGAACTCCACCCGCGACATGTCGACGACCAGCCGTCGCGCCCCGTCCTCCAGGGCTCCGATGAGCTCGTCACGCAACTGGGGCGCCGTGTACAGGTCGATCTCACCGCCAACGGTTACCACCGCGACGTCTTGCTGAGACCGGCTTGATATCTTCAACTCCACAGTCGTGACTGTAGCGGCCCCACCAGCGCCGGGCCACCTCGTTGGCGGTGTTTCGCGACATCGGTGACGTTCCTCCGCCGGTGGCGGCGTCGCCGCGCGGCGGCCTCCCTCAGAGCAGGGCGCTGCGGGCCCTGGTGTTCTCCGCGACGCCCAGCCGCAGCTCGACGACGTCGGCGGCGTCCGGGTACGAGCTCGCCCCGAAACCCTCCGGGAGTCCCCGGGCCGTGTCCTCCTCCTCGGCGGCGGAGCCCTCGGCGGGGATCTCCAGGACCGCCCACACCGTGGTGGTGGTCGCGTCCATCTCGGTGCCCCAGCGGCCGGACAGGGACTGGACGATGCCCAGGCCCCGGCCGCCCAGGCCGGAGACCGAGGGCCGCGCCACCCGGGGCATGGTGCTGGATCCGCCGTCGCGGACGGCGATCTCCACCCAGCCGCACGCCCCCGAGCCGCGGTCCACCTCGGCCCGCCAGGACACGCCGACGCTGTCCTCGGGGTTCTCGGGAGCGGGCAGGGGGCGGGCGTGGCGGAGGGCGTTGCTGATGAGTTCGCTGAGGACGAGGGCCGCGTCGTCCACGCACTCCTCGCTGATCCGCATGGCGCGGAGGTCGCGGCAGAGCCGCTGCCTGGCACCGGCCACGGTGGCGGGGGTGTGGGGGAGCGTGACGCTCCGCTCGACCTTGTGCGGGCTGTCCCCCGCGTCGAGTGGGGTGTGGTCTCCTGACACGTCGAAATCCCTGCGCGTTGGTGCTTTCTCGGGCCGTCCGGAACCCGCCCGATGTGTGCCAGCGAATTCCACCAGGGGTGGAAATGCCCCGTTCACCTCGGAAGGAAACCCACCGCGGGGTGAATCACGGCGTACGGCTCGCACGTCGGCGCGGGGATCGCTGACGGGACAGGGGTTCAGGGGTTGATGAGGTTTTTGTTGTTTCCTGGGACTCAGGTTGCCTGTGGAGCGGTTCGCCGCGTGGAGAGGGCTCCGGGTCCTCCCCGGGGTGCAGCGGCACGGTGAACCGCATGCGCGTCCCGCGCTCCAGGCGCTGCGCGGTGACGTCGCCGCCCTGGTCCCTGGCCAGCTGGCGCACGATGTAGAGGCCGAGCCCGAGTCCGCCGAAGCGGGACTCCTCACCGCGCACCCCGGACTGCACGAAGCGGTCGAAGATCCGCTCCTCGTCGCCCCGACGCAGCCCCACGCCCTCGTCGTCGACCATGACCGCGACGGCGTCGCCCTCCTCCCGCGCGCTCACGCGCACGGCCCCGCCCCGGGGCGAGAACTTGAGGGCGTTGTCCAGCAGCTGGTCCATGATCACGCCCGTGGCCAGCGGGTCGCCCGCCGTGTGCGGGAGGTCGGGCAGGTCGTCCAGGGTGACGTCGTGGCGGTCGGACAGAGGGCGGAAGGCGCTGACCGCCTGCCGCAGCACCTCGGGCAGGTCGAACCGGTCGCGGCCGACCCGCATCTCGCCTCGGGCGACGTCCGAGCCCAGCTGGAGCCGGTCCACCAGCGCGGCCAGGGCCGAGGAGCGCTCCGCGATGGTGCCGACGGCCTGGTACTGCGCGTCCGGGCTGAGCCGGGACCACTTGCGCAGGAGCGTGGTGGCGTAGCCGTGGATGACGGTGATGGGGGTACGCAGTTCGTGCCCGCTCGTGGCCAGGAACTCCTCCCGCTCGTCCTCCATGGCCTTCTGCGCGGTGATGTCGCGAAAGTCCACCACCCACTCGTGGGTGCGCGGGATCTGCGCCATCAGGATCTCCAGCCAGCGGCCGTCGCGGAGCTTGTGCTTGACGGGCTGGCCGTGGCAGGCGGGCAGCGGGAAGGGCGGGTGGCGCCCCTCCATCACCTCGGCCGTGTAACCGGTGAGCTCCACCGCCGACCGGTTCCACTTGCGCACCCGGCCGCCGAAGTCGAGCACGGCGATCCCGTCGGCGCTGGAGTCGGCCACGGCCTGCTCGTGGACGCGCTGGCGGTTGAGCTCCTCGTAGGCCAGCGCGTTGCCGATCGCCACCCCGGCGTGCGCGGCGAGCAGTTCGAGCAGCTCCAGCTCCACGTGCCCGACCTTGCGCTGGCTGTAGAGCGCGTACAGGGCGCCGTAGGGGCGGCCGTGCACGTTGGACACGCCCAGCGCGATGGTGTGCAGCCCGGGCAGGTCGGCCCAGACCAGGTCCTGGAGGCCGCGGGTGTCCTCGTTGGCCAGCAGCACGGACTTGCCGCTGCGCAGCAGCTCGCCGAACAGGCTGTCGTCCAGCGCCGAGCTGAACCCCTGGAGGTCCTCCGACAGCTCCGAGATACTGACCAGCTCCACGCGGTCCTCGTTGAGCAGGACGAAGCCGCCCGCGTCCGCCCCGGTGAGCTCGGTGATGCCGCGGGAGATGCGGTCGAGCACGGTCTTGAGGCTGAGGTCGGCGTTGATGTCGACGACCACGTCGGTGAGCCGCCGCACGAGACGGGCCCGCTCCATCGCCGAGGAGCGGGCCTGCACGTCGCTGTCGGAGGGGTAGAGGTTGAGCACCCACCCGGCCACGCCGCCGTCGGCGTCGGGCACCCGGTTGGTGTTGATCCGCACGTCGACGACCCCGCCGTCCCTGCGCACCCGGCGGGTGTGGATGGACAGCGGGGTTCCGGCGCGCACGTGTTCGAGCACCGCGCCGTGCTCGGCCCTCAGCTCGGCGGGGACGATCGGCAGCTCGCCCCCGAGCACCTCCTCCGCACGCCAACCGAACAACCGCTCGGCGGCCGGGTTCCAGAGGGTGACTCGGAGTTCGCTGTCGACGCAGACCACCGCGTCCGCTGAGGCGGCCAGCACGGCTTCGGCGCTGAGGGGCGCGCGCTCGGAACTCACGACGTCATAGTGCCACCCGGAAGCGGCCCGGGGGCAGGGCTTTGCGCAATCGGAGCCAAATCGGCTCCGGCGCGCTAGATCACCCGGGGCTCCACGCCACCCTCCGCGGCCATGTCGCGTCCGGCGTGCTGCCAGGCCTGCATGCCGCCGGAGACGTTGACCGCGTCCCACCCGGCCTGGTTCATCGCCGCGACGGCCTGCGCCGAGCGGCCGCCCACACGGCAGACGACGTAGACCCGCTGGTCGCGCGGGATCTCACCCGCGCGCTGGTTGAGCTGGCCGAGCGGGATGTGCGTCGCGTCGGGCGCGTGGCCCGCGTTCCACTCGTCGTCCTCGCGGACGTCGAGGAGGTAGGCGCCCTCGGGCACCTCGGTGGCGTTGGCCTCCGGAACACCGCTGCCGAACATGTGACCCCCTGTATCCGTGTACTCCGAAAAACGTGAGAAGCGGGGGAACCCGTCGGGAACCCCCCGCGTCCGAACTGTATGGCTCAGCACACCTTCGCGACGGCCCTGCCGGTCCGCCTCGCCGCCCTCGCAGCCCTCGGCCTGCTCCTCACGGCCTGTGGCAACGAGCCCGCCGGGGTGAACGCACCCGAGTCCGCACCCGACGACACCAGCCCCTCCGCCTCCCCCTCCGACGCGGACTCCCCGTCCCCGGGGGAGTCCGGCGGCGGGGAGGCCGAGACCAGCCTCACCATCGAACGCACCCTCAGCGGGGACGAGGGCCTGGAGCCCGCGGAGGGCTACGAGGAGGGGGTGTGGACCCTCACCTGCTCCCCCGCGGGCGGCGACCACCCCGACCCCGAGGCGGCCTGCGCCGAGATCGAGGAGGTCGGCGCCGACCCCTTCAGCAGCGGCGACACCTCGGACATGATGTGCACGATGCAGGTGGGCGGCCCCGAGGTCGTCCACGTGACCGGGCACGTCGGCGGAACCGAGGTCGACACCGAGTTCAACAAGCGCAACGGCTGCGAGATCGAGCGCTTCGAGACCCTGTCCACGGTGCTCAACCCCTGACGGGGGCGGTACCCGACGGCAGAGCGGGGAGCCGGGCCGCGCCGCCCGGCTCCCCGTCGCGCGTGCGCCGTTTGTCCACAGGCTGCGGAGGGGGGTCGCCTCCGAAGAGCCGACCGGGAGACCATGGACACGGGGGCGTGCGAGGCGCCCGCCGGAGGAACCTGGTCCCCCCGCATCAAGGCTAGGCGCCCGCCGACAAGCGGCACCAGAACGTTCTCCGTGCTGTGGACAACCGCGGGCTCTCCGTCGCGTGTGCGCGGTTCATGCGGTGCGCGCGGTGTGGGGCGTGTCCCAGAAGGCGACCTCGTGGCGCATGCCCTCCAGGAAGAGGCGCTCGGCGCGCGCGGGCTCCGGGGCGGCCTCCTCCAGCATCCGCCCGTAGTGCTCGGTGAGGGTGGTGAACTCCGGGTCGGCGTAGGTGTCGACCCAGCGGCGGTAGCGCGGCTCCTCCGGACGGCTCGCGGCGAGCGCCAGCCCGAGCTGGTTGTAGCCCCACATGCACGGGTACACCGCGGCGAGCCCGTCGCGGTAGTCGGCGGCGGCGTCGAGCAGCCAGGCGGTGTAGGCCGCGCACGCCGGGCCCTTGTCCCGGGTGGTCAGGTCGGCGCCGAACTCCCCGGACAGGGAGCGGTGCAGCTCCAGCTCCTCGTTGAGGGTGCTGTGCGCGATGCCCACCAGGTCGGCGAGGTGCCCGTCGGGGGCCTGCCAGGCCAGCCGGGAGAAGGCCCGCGCGTAGTCGAGCAGGTAGAGGTGGTCCTGCTCCAGCCAGTACCGGAAGGCGCGCTCGTCCAGGTCACCCCGGGCGATCCCGGCGACGGTCGGGTGCGCCAGCTGCTCGGCGACCAGCGGCCGCCCGATCTCATGGAGTCGTTCGAGAATTCCCACGCCCGAAGTGTCCCATCCGCTCCTTCGCGGTCTCCGGGCGGCCCGGAAGACCCGAACGGCGGGCCTCGGTCGCTTTTCCGAAAGTTTCGAGCCTCTTCGGGTTCCCCTGGACGCGTCTGACGAAACCCCTTCTCCGCAGCTCGCGGACCCTCTTTTCGGCGGCGCAGGTCACCGCCTCCTTGTGACCTATATCTCCCACAGGGGTTGACCTGCCTATCGCGACTACGTACATTCTCCGTCAGTAAGTTTCGATATTAGTTTCGAAAGTTTCGGAGTTCCATGGCGCGCGGGCCACCATCCGGACACACCACGTCCCCGCATCCCCACTGAGCACAGAAAGGCCCACCCACATGACCGGACCCTCGGAACACGTCGCGGACCGGGAGGCCGCCGACGACGGTTGGCGCGACCCCTCCCTCCCCGACGCGACGCGCGTCGAGCGACTGCTGGGATCGATGACCCTGGAGGAGAAGGTCGCCCAGCTTCACGGTGTGTGGGTGAGCGCGGACGCCTCCGGCGAGGCCGTCGCACCGCACCAGCACGACCTCACCCAGGAACCCCCCGCCTGGGAGAAGGTCATCGAACACGGTCTCGGCCAGCTCACCCGGCCCTTCGGCACCGCCCCGGTCGACCCCGCCGCCGGCCGGGCGTCGCTGGCCCGCAGCCAGCGGGAGATCATGGCCGCCAACCGGTTCGGCGTCCCGGCCCTGGCCCACGAGGAGTGCCTGGCCGGGTTCGCCGCCTGGACCGCGACGATCTACCCGGTCCCCCTGGCCTGGGGCGCCAGCTTCGACCCCGACCTGGTCGAGCGGATGGCCGCGCAGATCGGCGCGAGCATGCGCCGGGTCGGCGTCCACCAGGGCCTGGCCCCCGTACTGGACGTGTCCCGCGACCCCCGCTGGGGCCGCACCGAGGAGACCATCGGCGAGGACCCCCACCTCGTGGCGACCGTGGGCACCGCCTACGTGCGCGGCCTCCAGTCCGCCGGGATCGTGGCCACCCTCAAGCACTTCACGGGCTACTCGGCCTCCCGAGGCGGCCGCAACCTCGCGCCGGTCTCGATCGGTCCGCGCGAGTTCGCCGACGTCCTGCTGCCCCCCTTCGAGATGGCCGTGCGCGACGGAGGCGCCGGGTCGGTCATGTCCGCCTACAACGACAACGACGGAGTGCCCGCCGCCGCGGACACGCGCCTGCTCACCGGCCTGCTGCGGGACCAGTGGGGCTTCGAGGGCACCGTGGTGGCCGACTACTTCGGCGTCGCCTTCCTCCAGACCCTGCACCGCGTCGCCGACTCCGCCGAGCGGGCCGGCGCCCTGGCCCTGACCGCGGGCGTGGACGTCGAACTGCCCACCGTGCACTGCTACGGCGACCGGCTCACCGCCCTGGTCCGCTCGGGCGAGGTGCCCGAGGAGCTGGTCGACCGGGCCGCCCGACGCGTGCTGACGCAGAAGTGCCAGCTGGGACTGCTCGACGCCGGCTGGTCCCCGGAGCCCGAGGACCCCGCCGTCCCCGTGGACCTGGACCCCGCCGAACACCGCGCGCTGGCCCGCGAGCTCGCCGAGCGCTCGGTGGTCCTGCTCTCCAACACCGACGACGCGCTCCCCCTGGCCGACACCGGGGACCTGGCCCTGGTCGGCCCGCTCGCCGACACCGCCGACGCCGTGCTCGGCTGCTACTCCTTCCCCGCCCACGTGGGCAGGCGCCACCCCGGCACCGCCGTCGGCGTGGAGATCCCCACCCTGCTGGAGTCCCTGGGCGCCGAACTGCCCGGCGTCCGCGTCGAGCACCGCGCCGGGTGCTCCGTGGACGGCGACTCCACCGAAGGCTTCGCCGAGGCCGTGTCGGCGGCCGGACGCGCCCGGGTGTGCGTGGCCGTGGTGGGCGACCGCTCCGACCTGTTCGGCCGGGGCACCTCCGGCGAGGGCTGCGACGTCGAGGACCTGCGCCTGCCCGGGGTCCAGCAGGAGCTCCTGGAGGCCCTGGCCGACACCGGCACCCCCGTGGTCGCGGTGGTGGTGTCCGGGCGGCCCTACGCGCTGGGCCCGGTCGCCGACCGGCTGGCCGCCGTCGTCCAGGCCTTCCTGCCCGGCGAGGAGGGCATGCCCGCCGTGGCGGGGGTGCTCTCGGGGCGGGTCAACCCCAGCGGGCGCCTGCCGGTGTCCGTGCCGCGCTCCTCCGGCGGCCAGCCCGTCACCTACCTCGGCCCCGACCTGGCCCACCGCAGCGAGGTCAGTTCGGTGGACCCCACCCCGCGCCACCCCTTCGGCCACGGCCTGTCCTACACCCGGTTCGTCTGGGAGGACCCGCGCGTGGACGCGGGCGCCGTCCGCCCGGAGGAGGCCACCCAGGTGGGCACCGACGGTGAGGTCACCGTCGGCTGCACCGTCCGCAACGTCGGCGGCGCCGCCGGGACCGAGGTCGTCCAGCTCTACCTGCACGACCCCGTCGCCCAGGTGGCCAGACCCCGCAGACAGCTGGTCGGCTACGCGCGGGTGCACCTGGAGGCCGGGGAGGCGCGGGCGGTGGACTTCTCCGTCCACGCCGACCTGGCCTCCTACACCGGTCCGGACGGGCGGCGCGTCGTCGAGCCCGGCCGCCTGGAGCTGCTGCTGTCCGCGTCCAGCGAGGACGTCCGGCACACCGTGCCGGTCCTGCTCACCGGGCCCACGCGCGTCGTGGACCACACCCGGCGCCTGGCCTGCGGGGTCCAGCTCGACCCCGTCGACCAGTCCGGCGGGGCCGACCGGGAGGAGGTCGCCGCACGCGGCTGAGCAGCGGGAGTCCGCGGCCCCGCCCGCGGCCTCCGCCCGCGCCCGTTGAGCAAGCGCTTACCACCACGGCCGCGTCCCCTCCCGGCCGAGCACTCCTCCACCCCCGTACCCCCCTGACAGAGGAGACGACCACACATGAGCACCCCCTCCCCGACCGCCGGTCCGCCCGCGGGCCCGGTCCGCGTCGCTCTCGTGGGAACCGGGAACATCGCCCGCTTCCACGCGGAGGCGCTGTTGTCCCTGCCGGACCGGGCCGAGGTCGTCGCCGCCGTCGACGTCGACACCCGCGCCCTGGACGCGTTCCGCTCCCGCTTCGCGCTCCCGGCCGGGTACACCGACCTGGCCGCGATGCTGGACCGGGAGCGTCCGGAACTGGTGCACGTGTGCACACCGCCCGGCCTGCACCGGTCCCAGGCGGAGGCCTGCCTGGGCGCGGGCGCCTCCGTGCTGGTGGAGAAGCCGCCGGCGCTGAGCCTGGCCGAGGCGGAGGCGATGGCGGCGGCCGAGGGGGGCGGTCGCGGTCCGTGGATGGCCACGGTGTTCCAGCACCGCTTCGGCTCGGGCGCCCGCCGGGTGCGGGCGCTGTCGGAGGCCGGTGTGCTCGGGCGGCCCCTGGTGGCGTCCTGCCACACGACGTGGTTCCGGCCCCAGGAGTACTTCGACGTGCCCTGGCGCGGCAGGTGGGAGACCGAGGGCGGCGGCCCGACCATGGGGCACGGCATCCACCAGATGGACCTGCTGCTCTTCCTGCTGGGCCCGTGGACGGAGGTGTCGGCGGTCGCCCGCCGCCAGGCGCGCGACGTCGAGACCGAGGACGTCTCCCTGGCCAGGGTGGACTTCGCCAACGGGGCGGTGGCCAGCGTGGTCAACAGCCTGGTCTCCCCGCGGGAGGAGAGCCGGATTCGGATCGACTTCGAACGGGCGACCGTCGAGCTGGTCCACCTGTACGGCTACGGCGACGGGAACTGGCGCGTCACCCCGGCCCCGGGGTTCGAGCAGGAGGTCACGGCCGCCTGGGAGGCGGGGGAGCACGGCACCGACAGCGGGCACCGCGCACAGATCGCCCGGGTGCTGGAGGCGCTGCGCGAGGGCACCGCCCCGCCCGTGTCCTCCGCCGAGTCGCTGCGGACGATGCGCTTGGTCGCCGGGGTCTACGCCTCCGCCTTCGAGGGGCGGCCCGTCGCCCCCGCCGACCTCGGACCGGAGTCGCCGTTCCACGCGCGCATGGACGGCGGGGCGGTCCGGTGGTGAGGCCGCGCCCGCAGGTGCGCGGCCCCGGGGACCGCCCGGACGGCCACCGCCCGCCGCCCGAGCCGAGGGGGACGCCGTGCGCCGCTACGTGATCCGCCGCCTGCTGTACATGGTCCCGACCCTGTTCGCGATCTCGCTGGTCGCGTTCCTGGTCATCCAGCTGCCCCCGGGCGACTTCCTCACCGCCTACATCGCCGAGCTGTCCGCACAGGGGCAGGGCGTGGACGGCGCCCAGATCCGCGCCCTGGAGGAGAGGTACGGGCTCGACGACCCCTTCCTCGTCCAGTACTGGAACTGGATCTCCGGGATCGTCCTGCGGGGCGACTTCGGCCAGTCCTTCCAGTACCACCGCGAGGTGGCCGACCTGATGTGGGACCGGATCGGCCTCACCCTGGCACTGGCCCTGGTCACCCTGTTGCTGAGCTGGGCGATCGCCTTCCCGATCGGGGTGTACTCGGCGGTCCGCCAGTACTCGCTGGGCGACTACGCGGTGACGTTCGTCGGGTTCGTCGGCCTGGCCACGCCGAACTTCATGCTCGCGCTGATCTTCGCCTGGGTGTCCTTCCGCTACTTCGGCCAGAGCGTGGGCGGCATCGTCTCGCGCGAGTACGCCGACGCGGCCTGGAACCTGGGCAAGGTCCTGGACGTGGTGTCCAACCTGTGGATACCGGTGCTCATCATCGGCACCGCGGGCACGGCCGCGCTCGTGCGCGTGCTGCGCGCCAACCTCCTGGACGAGCTGCGCAAGCCCTACGTCACCACGGCCCGCGCCAGGGGTCTGTCCGAGTGGCGGGTCATCCTCAAGTACCCCGTGCGCATGGCGCTCAGCCCCTTCATCAGCACCATCGGCTGGATCCTGCCCACGCTCGTGGGCGGAGAGGTGATGGTCTCCATCGTGCTGAGCCTGGAGACGACCGGCCCGCTGCTGGTGGAGGCCCTGCGCAACCAGGACATGTACCTGGCCGGGAGCTTCATCCTCGTCCTCGGCGTGCTGACGGTCGTCGGCACCCTGCTGTCCGACCTGCTGCTGGCCTGGTGGGACCCGCGCATCCGCCACCACCACGTCGAGAGGGTGTGACCCATGGCAGCCCTACCCGACCGCCCACCACCCCCCGAGGAGCCCCGGGGCGCCACCGCCGCCGGACCCGGGGACCCCGAGGCCCCGGCCGCCGCGGACCCGCGGGGCGAGGCGCCCCAGCGGGTGCTCGTCTGGCGGCGCTTCCGCCGCAACAAGCTGGCCGTCGCCGGCGCGCTCGTGCTGTGCGCGCTGATCCTGGTGTCGGTGTTCTCCGAGTTCGTCGCGCCCAGCACACCGGGCGCCTACAACGCCGAGCGCACCTACGCCCCGCCGCAGACGCTGCGCGTCGTGGACACCTCCGACGGGTTCGACCTGGGCATGTACGTGTACGGCTACCAGGTGGAACGCGACCCCGAGACGCTCGCCAACACCTACACCGTCGACGAGTCCGTGAAGATCCCCGTCGGCCTGTTCGTGCGCGGCGAGCCCTACGAGATGTGGGGCCTGATCCCCTCGGACGTCCACCTGATCGGCGCCAGCGACCCGGACCAGGAGGTCTACTTCCTGGGCGCCGACCGCAACGGCCGCGACATGGCCTCCCGGATCGTCTACGGCACCCGGGTGTCGATGTCCATCGGCCTGGCCGGGGTCGCGCTGTCCTTCGTCCTGGGACTCGTGCTCGGCGGCCTGTCCGGCTACCTGGGCGGGCGCGTGGACAACGCCATCCAGCGCGTGATCGAGTTCCTGATGTCCATCCCGACGATCCCGCTGTGGATGGGCCTGTCCGCCGCCGTCCCCCGCGAGTGGGGGTCGGTGCAGACCTACGTCGCCATCACCGTGCTCCTGTCGCTCATCGGCTGGACCGACCTGGCGCGCGTGGTGCGCGGCCGGTTCCTGTCGCTGCGCCAGGAGGACTTCGTGACGGCCGCCCGGCTGGACGGCTGCGGCACCGGGCGGGTCATCGCCCGCCACATGCTGCCGTCCTTCGCCAGCCACATCATCGCCTCGCTGACCCTGGCCGTGCCGTTCATGATCCTGGCCGAGACCTCGCTGTCCTTCCTGGGCCTGGGTCTACAGGCGCCGGTCGTGAGCTGGGGCGTCCTGCTCCAGGAGGCGCAGAACATCCACTCGATCGCGGGCGCCCCCTGGCTGCTGCTGCCCGGGGCCGCGGTGACGGTGGCGGTGCTGGTGCTCAACTTCGTCGGCGACGGCGTCCGCGACGCCGCCGACCCGTACAGGTGAGGGAGGTGGCCGCCGTGGCGGCCCAGACCCGCGACGACGTGGTCCTGGACATCCAGGGCCTTCGGACCCACTTCACCACCGACGACGCCGTGGTGCGCGCCGTGGACGGGGTGGACCTGGCGGTCCGCCGGGGCAGCACGCTGTGCGTGGTCGGCGAGAGCGGCTGCGGCAAGAGCGCCATGGCCCGCTCGGTGCTGCGACTGGTGGAGCCGCCCGGCGAGGTGGTGGGCGGCCGGATCCTGCTGCACCCGGAACAGGGGGGCGGGCAGCCCGTGGACCTGGCCGCCCTGCACCCCACCGGCAGGGAGATCCGCGCGGTGCGCGGCCGCGAGGTGGCCATGGTCTTCCAGGAGCCCATGTCCTCGCTGTCCCTGGTGCACACCGTCGGCAACCAGATCGGCGAGTCCCTGCGCGTGCACCACCGCGTGTCCCGCCGTGAGGCCCGCGAACGCTCCGTGGACCTGCTCGAACGCGTGCGGGTCCCCGGCGCCGGACGCGTCGTGGACTCCTACCCCTTCCAGCTCTCCGGGGGAATGCGCCAGCGGGTCATGATCGCGGCGGCCCTGGCGTGCGGGCCGCGCGTGCTCATCGCCGACGAGCCCACCACCGCGCTGGACGTGACCACCCAGGCACAGATCCTCGACCTGTTCGCCGACCTGCGCCGCGACACCGGCATGGGCCTGCTCTTCATCACCCACGACATGGGCGTGGTCGCCGAGATCGCCGACGAGGTCGCCGTCATGTACCTGGGCACGGTGGTCGAGCAGGGGCCGGTGGACGAGATCTTCCACGACCCCCGCCACCCCTACACCCGCGCCCTGCTGGAGGCGGTACCCCGGATCGGCGCGGCCCGCTCACGCCGCCTGCCCACCATCCGGGGCGCCATCCCCGACCCCGGGAACCAGCCCACCGGCTGCGTGTTCCGCACCCGCTGCCCCGAGGCCGTGGAGGGGCTGTGCGACACCACCGTCCCCCCGGTCACCGTCCCCGGCCCCGGCCGCCGGGTGCGCTGCCTCCTGGAGGGCGGCGCCCCGGCCCCCGGCGGCGCGGGCGCCGAACCGACCAGCGAGGAGACCGCCGATGCCGACTGAGACACCGGCCGCGACGCCGGACCCCGCGCCGCGCGGACCCGCGCCCGCCACCCCGGCCGAACCCGTCCTGAGCATCCGCGGCCTGCGGGTGGACTACCCCGTGCGCGGGCGCTCGCGACGCGGCCCCCGCCACGTGCGGGCCGTGGCCGGGGTGGACCTGGACGTGTACCCGGGCGAGACCCTCGGCCTGGTCGGGGAGTCCGGGTGCGGCAAGACCACCCTGGGTTCGAGCGTCATGCGGGCCCGCCCGGAGGCCTCGGGGGAGATCCGCTACCGCGCCTCCGACGGCCGCGTCCTGGAGGCCCTGGCGCTGCCCCGCGGCGACACCGCCGCCTACCGGCGGGAGGTGCGGATGGTCTTCCAGGACCCGCAGTCCTCCCTCAACCCCCGGATGACCCTGCGCGACATCGTCGGCGAGCCGCTGCGGATGCTGCTGGGGCTGCGCGGACAGGAGCTGGAGGCGCGCGTGCGCGAGGTCATGGAACGGGTGGGGCTGCACCCCGACCACCTGCGCCGCCACCCGCACGCGTTCTCCGGGGGCCAGCGCCAGCGGGTGGCCATCGCCCGCGCCCTGGTCCCGGGCCCGCGCCTGGTCGTGGCCGACGAGGCGGTCAGCGCCCTGGACACCTCCGTGCGCTCGCAGATCCTCAACCTCCTCCAGGACCTCCAGGACGACCTGGGCCTGACCTACCTGTTCGTCTCGCACGACCTGTCGGTGGTCGAGCACGTGTGCGACCGGGTCGCGGTGATGTACCTCGGCCGGATCGTGGAGGTCGCGCCCACCGACGAGCTGTTCGGGCGGCCGAGGCACCCCTACACCGAGGCGCTGATCTCCGCGGTGCCCGTCCCCGACCCGCGGCTGCGCGGCACCCGCGAGCGCGTCCGGCTCACCGGAGAGGTGCCCGACCCCTCGCGGCCGCCGTCCGGCTGCCCCTTCCACCCCCGGTGCCGGTACGCCACCGACCTGTGCGCCGCCGAGGAGCCCGCGCCGCGCACCGTCGCGCCGGGCCGCACGGTGGCGTGCCACCACGCCGGGGAACTCGACCTGGCCGGGATCACCGCGGACTCCGCGCCCGGCACCGCGACCACCGGTCCCCCGGCCCGCGCGACGCGGGAACCCCCCACGAGGCAGGAGCAGGAATCATGAGACGACGAACACCAGGCGGCGCGAGGCGGTGGCTGGGCGCCGCCGCGGGAGCGGCGGCGGTCGTGGTGACCGCCGGGTGCACCTTCTTCTCCCTCGATCCCGAGGTGGAGGAGGGCGAACGGGTGGAGGGCACCGGCGAGGCGCCGATGCTCACCGCCCTCGTGGAGTCGGGCGACCTGCCCCCGCTGGAGGAGCGGCTGCCCGACGAGCCGCTGGTGGTGGAGCCCCACGACCGCGTCGGCGTGTACGGCGGCGAGTGGAACAGCGCCATCCTCGGCGTGGGCGACTGGCCCTGGCTCGGCAGGACCGTGGGCTACGAGAACCTCACCCGCTGGGACCCGGAGTGGCAGGAGGTGATCCCCAACCTCGCCGAGTCCTGGGAGTACAACGAGGACGCCACCGAGCTGACCTTCACCCTGCGCGCGGGCCTGCGCTGGTCCGACGGCGAGCCGTTCACCTCCGACGACGTCGTGTTCGCCTTCAACGACATCTTCAACAACGAGGCGCTGACGCCGGTCGCGGCCGCCGATCCCGGCACCGCCGAGAAGGTGGACGAGCGGACCTTCACCATCACCTTCGACGAGCCCGACGCCCTGTGGGCCGGGTACGACCTCCTCCAGTACCAGGTGGTGACCAAGCCCAAGCACTACCTGGAGCGGTTCCACATCGATTACAACCCCGACGCCGACGAGCTGGCCGAGGAGGAGGGGTACGCCGACTGGGTCGAGATGTTCGAGGCCGAGGCGGGCGTGATCGACAGCTCCCGGTACTGGCAGAACCCCGACATCCCCACCATGTACCCGTGGCGGGTCGTGGAGCCGCTGGCCGACTCCGGGCGGATGGTGCTGGAGCGCAACCCCTACTACTGGAAGGTGGACACGGAGGGCAACCAGCTCCCCTACATCGACCGGGTCGTCTTCGACATCCTCCCGGACGAGGAGGTCATGCTGGTCAGGGCGCTCAACGGCGAGTTCGACATGCACTCGCGGCACTTCAACACCCTGGAGAACAGGCCCACCCTGGCCGAGGCGCGCGAGTCGGGCGGCTACGACTTCTTCGAGCTGCGGCCCGCCGAGATGAACACCGCGATGATCTCCCTCAACCTCACCCACGAGGACGAGGAGCTGCGCGAGACCTTCAACGACCGCGACTTCCGGGTAGCGCTCTCGCACGCGGTCAACCGCCAGGACATCATCGACGTCGTCTACCGCGAGCAGGGCGAGCCCTGGCAGGGCGCGCCCCGCGAGGACAGCCCCTTCCACAACGAGGAGCTGGCCAAGCAGTACACCGAGTACGACCCGGACCTGGCCAACGAGATCCTCGACGAGGCGGGCTACGACGAACGCGACTCCGACGGCTTCCGCACGAGCCCGCGCGGCGAGACGGTGCGCTTCACGCTGTCGGTGCCCACGGACTTCCGCCCCGACATCGTGGACTCGATGGAGATGGTCGTCGGCTTCTGGCAGGAGCTGGACATCGACGTGGAGCTCAACACCGAGGACCGCTCGCTGTGGCAGACCCGCCGGGAGAACAACGAGCACGACGCCAACGTGTGGTCGGGCGACAACGGCATGATGGACGCGATGTACGACCCCCGCTGGTACGCGCCCACCCAGAGCGGGGAGTCCAACTTCGCCATCCCGTGGGCCCAGTGGTACGTCTCCGACGGCGAGGACCCGCGCTCCCAGGAACCGCCCGCCGACGTGCGCGAACACCTGGCGCTGTACGACGCCGTCCAGGCCGAGCCCGACCCCGGGGCCCGCGAGGAGCTGATGCGCGAGTTCCTGTCGGTCTCCCAGGAGCGGTTCTACGCGATGGGCGTCAGCCTGAGCCCGACCGGCTACGGGATCGTCGCGGACGACTTCCACAACGTGCCCGGGTCGATGCCCTCCTCCGGCAACTACAACGACCCCGGGCCGACCAACCCCGAGCAGTACTTCATCGAGGAGTGACGGCCGCGCCCCTCCCCCGCGGCGACAGAGGCGACAGAAGGGACAAGGACATGTCCGCGCACACCACGGCGACCACGGCAGGCGGCGGAGAACCCGTCCGGAGCGGCCTGGGGCTGGTCCACGAACAGGGGCGCTCGCTGCGCCTGACCCACGACGGCGGCGAACTCGTCCGCTACGTGTACCGGCCCTGGGACGCGCAGCTGGAGTCGCCGCGCCCCTACCTCCACCCGGTCCGCACCCTGGGCGGGGACACCGTCAGCCTGTACCGGCCGCACGACCACGTGTGGCACAAGGGGATCGCGTGGTCCCTGCCCAACGTCGGGACGGCCAACTTCTGGGGCGGCCCGACCTACCTCCGGGACGCGGGGTACCGGCAGCTCGCCAACGACGGCTCGACAGAGCACCGCTCCTTCGATCGCATCGAGGCCTCACCGGAACGGGTCTCGATCGGCGAACGGCTGGAGTGGGTGACCGAGCAGGGCGAGACCTGGTTCTCCGAGCGGCGGGGGCTGCGGTTCACCGCGGCCCCCGACCGGGGGGCCTGGACGATGGTGTTCACGACCTCCTTCACCAACCTGACGGAGGAGGAGGTCCCCTTCGGCAGCCCCACCACGGAGGGGCGGCCCAACGCCGGGTACGGGGGCCTGTTCTGGCGCGGTCCCCGCTCCTTCAGCGGTGGCCGCGCCTACGCGGAGGGGCGGGAGGGCGACGACGACCTCATGGGGGCGCGGTCGCCCTGGTTGGCCTTCACCGGCCGCCACGACGGCACGGACGGGGCCTCGACCCTGGTCTTCGCCGACGCCCCCGACAACCCCGGCCACCCCGTGAAGTGGTTCGTGCGCAGCGGGATCTTCGCCTGCGTGTGCCCGGCGCCCTTCTTCGACGAGGTGGTGACCGTCCCCGCGGGGGGCTCCCTCGCCTACCGGTACGCGGTCGTCGTCGCCGACGGGGACCGGGGCGCGGAGGGGGCCGGGGCCCTGGCCGACCTCGGCCTGGGCGAACTGGAGGACGCGGCCGCCGAGGCGGGCTCCGGCGGCGGCACGGTCGGGGGCTCCGGCGGGGAGGAGCGGTGAACGCCCCGCGCGTGCCCGGGTTCCCCGGCGGCACCGCCGTCTCCCACCTGCGGGTCTACGCCTGGCCCGCCGTCGACGGTCGCGCCGGGGGTTCGCCCCACCTGCACACCGCGTCGGCGGAGGGCTACGTGGTGCTCCGGGGAGAGGGCGTGCTGGAGACCCTGAGCGGCGCGGGGTTCCAGCGGACCCCGCTGCGGCCCGGCAGCCTGCTGTGGTTCACGCCGGGGACCGTGCACCGGCTGGTCAACGACAGCGGCGACCTGGAGATCCTGGTCGTCATGCAGAACGCCGGTCTGCCGGAGTCGGGCGACGCCGTGCTCACCTATCCGGGCCGGGTCCTGGCCGACCCGGACGCCTACCGGCGGGCCACCGTGCTGCCCCGGGCCGTCACCTCGGCCGAGCGGGCGGCGCGGGAGCGGCGGGACCTCGCCGTGGAGGGCTACCTGGAGCTGCGGGAGCGGGTGGAGCGGGAGGGGCCGGACTCGCTGAAGGGGCTGTACCGGGCCGCCACGGAGCTGGTCCGGGACCGGGCCGCCGGATGGCGCCACCACGTCGACAGGGGCCCGGTCCACCAGGCGGGAACCACTGTGCGGCACCTGGAGGCGCTGGGCCGGGGTGACGGGGAACACCTCACCGATTCGGCCGTCTACACCGTCGACTCCCCTCCCGGGCCGCTGCGCAACGGCATGTGCGGGCACCTGCGGGTATGGGACCTCGACGGGGCGAGGAGGGCCGACTGAGGGGAGAGGGGAGGAACGGAGCTGACGACACGAACGCCGGGGCCGGGGGGATGACGCCGTCCGGTTCCGGTCCGTGGTGCGGTCCCGGTCCGTCCGCGGGACCGGGCCGGGAAGGCGGCTGAGGGCAGAACGCCTGCTCAGCGGCCCGGCCCCCTGCCGACGAAGCACGTGCCAGCGGCACCGCGACCGGGTTCGGCACCGCCTTCCACCAGGCGGGGAGCCGGAGCGCGGGAACCCGGTGGAGCGGTCGGTCGTACCCCGCCGGATATCCCGCCTCCACCGGGGTACGAAGGGTTTGTGCCACGAAAGACTGATCGCGGGCTGCCGCGAGCCGACCGGAGGCCGGTGAGCAGCGATCCGCGCCAGCCGGGGGTACGGGGGCCGTCCCCCGAAAAACAGATCGCGGGCTGCCGCGAGCTAGCCGAAGGCTAGCGAGCAGCAACCCGCGCCAGCCGGGGGTACGGGGGTCGTCCCCCGAAAAAGAAACCGCGGGCTGCCGCGAGCCGACCGAAGGTCGGCGAGCAGCAACCCGCGCAACGTGGGCGAGGAGGGATTTGAACCCTCACATCCTTTCGGACACACGGACCTGAACCGTGCGCGTCTACCGTTCCGCCACCCGCCCGAGTGACATGCCATTCAGTTGTGTTGCCAGGTGAACCGGGCTTTTCGGCCGTTTCCCCCTGGCGACATGCATAAGGCTAGCACGGTCTGAAGGTGGGTCGCACACGCTTTTCGGACCACCGGTCCGCGGCCCCGGGCGGCCGTCCCGGGGGTGCGCCTGAAACCAGGGGCACCTTTACCCGGTTACGATCGTCTACACATACGAAGTGGAGTACAAAGGGAGGTACCTCGTGGGAGTGCTCCAACGCTTCGAGCGCAGGCTTGAGGGCATGATCGAAGGCACCTTCGCGATGGCCTTCAAGTCCGAGCTCCAACCGGTCGAGGTGGCGAGCGCCGTCCAGCGTGAGATGGACGAGCGGGCGGCCATCGTCGCCCAGGGCCGCACCCTGGTCCCGAACGACTTCATCGTCGAGCTGGCCACCAGCGACAAGGAGCGCCTCGAAGTCTACGCCGACAGCCTGGGGCAGGAGCTGTCCAAGCTGGCACGCGACTACGCGACGGAGCAGGGCTACTCCTTCGTCGGGCCGGTCCGCGTGCACTTCAGGTCCGACGAAGGCCTCAAGACCGGCCGCTTCCGCATCCGCTCCGGCGTCGTGCGCGGCACCATGGTCGGCAAGGACGGCGAGGTCCGCCAGCCCGTCGGCGACCCCGGTCCGAGCGGGGGCCAGCAGCAGGCCGGGCGTCCGCGCCTGCTGATCTCCCCCGGCGGCGCCGCCGCCGAGGGCGCCATCGCCAGCCACGGGATGCAGCAGTCCTTCGAGCTGACCACCCCGGTCACCCTCCTGGGCCGCGGCACCGACTGCGACCTGCGCCTGGTCGACAACGGCGTCTCCCGCCACCACGTGGAGATCCGGCTGGACGGCGACGAGGCCATCCTCGTGGACAAGGGCTCGACGAACGGGACCTTCGTCAACGGACAGCAGGTCAGGCAGGCCCGCCTGGTGGACGGCAGCAGGATCAGCCTCGGCCGCACCACCATGACGTTCCGCCGCGACTGACGTCCCGCGGTGGAACCAGAAAACCAACGCGGTTCCGCGGGCGTCTGACAAGGGGCGGGCCGGGCTCAGGCCCGCTGTCGGATATCCGGCCGGGAGGGTAGTCTCCGCGAAGACCTGACCGATCGGGCACAATGGCCGCGGCCGCAGGCCGCGTCCAGCGACCTCGAGACTCACCGACCCGAAGGTGGGCAGACATGGTGGCGGCGCAGATGACCGCCATCCCGGCCGAAGCACGACAGGGGCTGAAGAGCAGTTCGATGTCCAACTTGACCCTCATACTGATCAAGATCGTGTATCTCGCGGGGCTTTGGCTGTTCGTCCTCACCGCGATCGGTGTGATCCGCACGGATCTCTTCGGCTCCAAGAAGAAGCCCCGGAGGAAACCGCGCCCGGCGGCGCCGCGCCGGGACCGGGACCCCTCCCCGTCGTACTCGTCGGCGCAGCCCGCCCGGCCGCCCCGCGCGCGCCGGAACGAGCCCACGGCGCTGGTCGTCACCCAGGGGTCGCTCAAGGGCACCAGCGTCGACCTGGCCTCGCAGCCCATCCTCATCGGACGCGCTCCGGACTCCACCCTCGTCATCACCGACGACTACGCGTCCGGCCGCCACGCACGCGTCTACTCCGACAACGGCCGCTGGTTCGTGGAGGACCTGAACTCGACGAACGGCACCTACCTCGGCCAGCAGAAGCTGAACCGCCCCCAGCCCATCACGGTGGGACAGCCCATCCGTATCGGCAAAACCGTCCTGGAACTGCGCAAATGACAATCGCTCTCCGATACGCGGCGTACTCCGACGTAGGATGCCTCCGCGAAGGCAACGAAGACTCCGGCTACGCCGGCCAGAACCTCCTCGCGGTCGCCGACGGCATGGGCGGTTACGCCGGCGGCGAGGTGGCCAGCTCCATCGCGATCTCCTCGATCCGCCGCCTCGACTCCGAGCCGCCCCGGTCCGACGAGATGGCCGAGGTGCTCCAGCGCGCCGTCGAGCAGGCCAACGCCTCCCTGTCGCGCAGGATCATGGAGGAGCCCCAGCTGGAGAACATGGGCACCACCCTGACGGCCATGCTCTGGGCCGGTCCGCGGGTGGCGCTCATCCACATCGGCGACTCCCGCGCCTACCTCATGCGCGGCCCCCGCTTCGAGCAGATCACCCACGACCACACCCTGGTGCAGACCCTGGTGGACGAGGGCAAGATCACCGAGGAGGAGGTCGCCACCCACCCGCAGCGCTCCCTCATCCTGCGCGCCCTGGACGGCAAGAGCCCGGTCGACCCCGACATCTCCATCAGCGAGGCCAAGGCGGGCGACCGCTACCTGCTCTGCTCCGACGGGCTCTCCGGCGTGGTCAGCAAGAAGACCATCCACGAGACCCTCGCCACCGAGGCCGACCCGCGCAGCGCGGCCAAGAAGCTCATCGAGCTGGCCATCCGCGGCGGCGGCCCGGACAACATCACCGCGGTCGTCGCCGACGTCATCGAGGCCGAGACCGACAGCGAGGGGCCCACCCGCACCTCCCAGGTGGTCGGCGCCGCGGACCAGCGCCGCGAGAACGTCGACCAGGGCAACGACACACCCGCCAGACGGGCGCAGGAACTGCGCGGGGGATCCGGCGACACCGCCGAGATGGACCCCGTCCGTGACGAGCCCGGCCCGGACGCCTACGCCGCGGGCGGCGCCTACCAGGAGTCCTACAACGGCGACTACGACGACTACGAGGCCCCGCCGGCCGACCGGCGGGGCCGTCCCGAACCCGAGTACCGCCGCAGGCGCTGGTGGCCGATGGTGCTGGTGTTCCTGGTCGTGGTCGCCGTCGTCGCGGGGGCCACGTACTACTTCGGCAGCCGCTACGTGAACAGCCAGTACTACGTGGGCCCCTCCCCCTCGGGGGACACCGTCAGCATCTACCAGGGCATCAACACCGACATCGCGGGCTTCAGCCTGTCGGAGGAGGTGGAGGAGACCGGGATCACCCTGGACTCGCTCTCGGAGGCCGACCGCGGATCGGTGGAGAACACCCTGCCCGCGGAGAGCCTGGACGACGCCCGGGCGAGCGTGGACGTGCTGAGCGAGGGTACGGCCGGGGCCCGGACCGAGGAAGGGTCCGGGTGAGCCCGAGTGAGTAAGGCTTCCGAACCCGAGGCGCCCACCGCGCTGCCACCCGTCAAGAGGCGCAACGCCGAACTGGTCCTCATCCTCTTCGCCATCGTCATCACCATGGCGGGCATCGCGATCGCGGGCGTCAACCTCAACGGCCAGGTACCCGGCGCGATGTGGACGGTGGGCCTGACCTTCGCGGCCCTGTCCGCCGCCGCGCACGTGGCGATGCGCTTCGTGGCGCCCTACGCCGACCCGCTGATCCTGCCCTGCGCGCTGTTCCTCAACGGCATCGGCGTGGCGATGATCTGGCGGATCCAGGCGGGCGAGGCCGAGGACATCGAGCGCGCCGGGGCCGGTTCGCAGGTGATGTGGACGGCGATCGGCCTGGTCCTGTGCTTCCTCATCATCATCTTCCTCAAGGACCCCAGGGTCCTCCAGCGCTACACCTACGTCAGCGGCCTGGTCGCGATCATCCTGCTCGCCCTGCCGATCGTTCCCGGCCTGGGCCAGGAGGTGTACGGCGCGCGGCTGTGGATCAGCCTCGGCCCGTTGGGCACCATGCAGCCGTCGGAGTTCGCCAAGATCGCCCTGGTGATCTTCCTGGCGTCCTATCTGATGAGCAAACGCCAGGTGCTCCAGATCGTCGGCAAGCCGATCAAGATCGGCCGCTTCACGCTCATCGAACTGCCCCGGGCGCGCGACCTGGCACCGATCCTGGTCGGCTGGGTGCTGGCCATCGGCATGCTGGTGCTCCTGCGCGACCTGGGCACCTCGCTGCTGCTCTTCGGCACGTTCCTGGCGATGCTGTACGTGGCCACCCAGCGCTCCTCGTGGGTGACCATCGGCCTGCTCCTGTTCGCTGCCGGGGCGTTCGTGGCCTACCTGCTCTTCTGGCACGTCCAGGCCCGCGTCAACATCTGGCTCAACGCCTTCGACCAGGAGGTGTACGAGGCGGTCGGCGGTAGCCAGCAGCTGGTGGAGGGGCTGGTGGGCATGGCCTACGGCGGCCTCTTCGGCACCGGCATCGGCGCGGGGGCCCTGTACGACACCTTCGCCGCCGACAGCGACCTCATCCTCGCCACGATCGGCGAGGAGCTGGGCCTGACCGGCCTGCTCGCCATCCTCATGGTGCTCGGCCTGTTGGTGGAGCGCGGCATGCGCATGGCGCTCGCGACCACCGGCGCGTTCAACAAGCTGCTGGCCAGCGGTGTCGCCTTCCTTCTCGCCTACCAGGTCTTCATCGTCCTGGGCGGCCTGACCCGGGTGATCCCGCTGACCGGCTCGACCACGCCCTTCATGGCGGCGGGCGGTTCCGCGCTGCTGGCGAACTGGATCATGATGGGGATCCTGCTCCGCATCAGCGACAACGCCAGGCGCCCAGCACCGCAGGCCATCCAGGACGAGGGCGCGACACAGGTGATCCGACGATGAACACACCGATCCGCAGACTCAGCATCTTCGCCTTCCTCCTGATCCTGATCCTGATGGCCAACGTCACCTGGCTCCAGGGCTTCCAGGCGCAGGCGATCAAGGACGACCCGCTCAACCGGCGCCAGTTCACCGAACGGCTCAGCGAGGCCCGCGGTCCCATCCTGGTCGCGGACGACAACGTGGCCTACTCGGACAACATCGCCGGCGAGGGCGAGCCCGCGGAGTTCCAGCGCATGTACGAGGGCGGCGGCCTGTACACGCCGATCGTCGGCTCCTTCCGCACCTACGGCGCCTCGGGCATCGAACTCACCGAGAACTCGCTGCTCGACGGCAGCGACGACCGGCTGGCGGTGCGCAACTTCCGCGACATCATCACCGGCCGCGAGCCCGAGGGCGCCCAGGTCCAGCTCACCCTGGACCCGGAGGTGCAGCAGGCGGGCTACGAGGCCTTCCAGGGCCTGGGCGACAAGAACGGCGCGGCCGTGGCGCTCGACCCCAGCACCGGGGCGATCCTGGGCGCGGTGTCCTACCCGTCCTACGACGCCAACGAGGTCGTCAGCATCACCGACATCGACTCGGCCGTCACCAACTACACGGAGCTGGAGGCCGACCCGCGCAAGCCGCTGCTCAACCGGGCCCTCCACGAGTTCTACCCGCCGGGCTCGACGTTCAAGGTGGTGACCGCCGCGGCGGCCATGGAGCACATGGGCGCCACCCCGGAGACCACCCAGGAGGCGCCCGACGTGCTGGAGCTGGGCGGCACGCTGCCCAACGCCACCCCGGGCGGGACCTGCAACGGCGGCCAGCCCGACACCCTGGCGCACTCGATCCAGATCTCCTGCAACACCTCGATGGCCAACTGGGCTATCGAGATGGGCGGCGAGGCCCTGTCGGAGCAGGCCACCGCCTTCGGGTTCAACCGCGAGGAGGAGCTGACGGTCCCGCTGTCGGTGATCCCGAGCAGCGCCCCGGTGGAGACCGACCGCAACATCCTGGGCCGCGCCGGCATCGGCCAGTCCAACGTGCAGGCGACCCCGCTCCAGATGGCGATGGTCGCCGCGGGCGTGGCCAACTCGGGTGAGGTCATGAAGCCCTACGCGGTGGACACCGTGCGCGACTCGGACCTGTCCGTGGTCACCCAGACCAGCCCGGAGAGCTACTCACAGGCGGTCAGCGCCAGCACGGCCGAGTCCCTCACCGAGATGATGACCCTGGTGACCGGCCCGGGCGGCTCGGGTACCAACGCGGCCATCTCCGGCATGGAGGTCGCGGGCAAGACCGGTACCGCCGAGACCGGTGACGGAAGCCCCACCCACAACTGGTTCATCGGCTTCGCCCCGGCTGACGACCCGCAGGTCGCGGTCGCGGTCGTGGTCGAGTACGGCGGCGGCAGCGGCAACGAGCTGGCCGCGCCGATCGCCCGGCAGATGATGGAGGCAGTGGTTCAGTAGTGAGCGCCTACGAACCGTCTTCCCAGAACGGTCCCGGTGACCTCACCGGGACCGTTCTGAGCGACCGTTACCGCCTGGAGGAGCAGGTGGGCTCCGGTGGCATGGGCACGGTCTGGAAGGCCACCGACACCCTGCTCAACCGGCCCGTGGCGGTCAAGCTGCTGCACCCCTCCCAGATGGCCGAGCCCACGGCCAGGGAACGGTTCCGCACCGAGGGCCGGATCACCGCCGGCCTCTCCCACCCCGGGATCGCCCAGGTCTACGACTACGGCGAGGAGAACGGCCGCGCCTTCCTGATCATGGAACTCGTGGTCGGCGAACCGCTCTCGCAGGTCCTGCGCGAGCAGGGCCACCTCAGCGCGGACCAGACCCTGGACTTCGTGTACCAGGCGGCCAAGGCCCTGGCCGCCGCGCACGCGCGCGGCGTGGTGCACCGCGACATCAAGCCGGGCAACCTGCTGGTCACCCCGGACGGCCAGCTCAAGCTGACCGACTTCGGCATCGCCCGCGGCGACATGTCGGTCACCCTCACCCAGACCGGCATGGTCATGGGCACCGCCCAGTACATCTCCCCCGAGCAGGCCTCGGGCAGGCCCGCGACCTCCTCCTCTGACCTGTACGCCCTCGGCGTGGTGGCCTACGAGTGCCTGGCCGGAACACCGCCGTTCACCGGCGACACCCCGGTGGCGCTGGCCCTGGCGCACACCCGCGACGAGCCGCCGGAACTGCCCGAGGACGTGCCCGACGACGTCAACCACCTGGTGTCCTCCCTCCTGCTGAAGGAGCCCGAGGAGCGGCCCGCGTCGGCCAGCGAGGTCGCGCACACGGCCGCGGTGATCCGCTCCAACGCCGGAACCGGTCCGCCCACACCCTCCACCGGGTTCCAGGGGATGGCGCAGACCGCCGTGGTGGGAGCGGTGACCGGACCCGGATCCGGCTCGATGACGTACCGGACCGGGGGGCAGCCGACCGCCGTCGCCGGTCAGGAGGACGCGTCGGCTAGGCTGGCCGGGGCACCGGAGCGGCGCCGCCGCGTCAGCGTGCCCGTGATCCTCGCGGCCGCGGCCGCGGCGATCATCATCGCGGCCGCGGTGGTGGCCGGATTCCTGTCCAACGGGAGGTCCGAGGTGGGCAACATGCGCGACACCGTCGATCCTCCTGCGGCGACCCCTTCCTCCTCCCCGGAGGAGACCGAGGAGCCCGTGGAGTCCGCCCCGGCGGACGTCCCCGTGGCCCCGGAGGGTGACACCGGTTGGAACACCGGGCCGCAGGACCCGGTGGGGAGTCCGAGCCCCTCTCCGGACGAGGACGCCGAGGAGAGCGACGCCCCCGAAGACGGTGAGGACGACGACTCCGAGGACGGCCAGAGCCCTCCGCCCGACCCCGGCACGGGTGAGACCCCGGAGCCCCCGCCGAACAACGGCGGCGGAAACAACGGCGGTGACGACGGCAGTGGCGGTAGCAACGGCGGCGGAAACGGCGGCGGAGAAGAAGTAGGCACCATCTAGAGACCGTGAGCGAGAGACGTTCAGGGTAGGCGGCGGCCCGCGGGCGGCCTCCGGAAGACACGAGGATCACTACACGACATGTCCCAGCCCCGGCTCCTCGGCGGACGCTACGAGCTCGACACCATCGTCGGGCGCGGCGGCATGGCCGAGGTCTACCGCGCACGCGACCTGCGTCTCGACCGGCTCGTCGCCATCAAGACCCTCCGACACGACATGGCTCGCGACCACGTCTTCCAGGCCAGGTTCAGACGGGAGGCGCAGTCCGCCGCCTCCCTGAACCACCCGGCCATCATCGCGGTGTACGACACCGGCGAGGACATGATCGACGGGGTGTCCATCCCCTACATCGTCATGGAGTACGTGGACGGGCGGACCCTGAAGGAGCTGCTGGACGACGACCGCCGCCTCCTGCCGGAGCGCTCGGCGGAGCTGGTCGACGGCATCCTCAAGGCGCTGGAGTACAGCCACGACAACGGGATCGTCCACCGCGACATCAAGCCCGCGAACGTGATGCTGACCCGCAACGCCGACGTCAAGGTGATGGACTTCGGCATCGCCCGGTCCATGGACGACAACCAGGCGACGATGACGCAGGCCTCCCAGGTGATCGGTACCGCCCAGTACCTGTCCCCGGAGCAGGCGCGCGGCGAGCGGGTGGACCCGCGCAGCGACATCTACTCCACCGGCTGCGTGCTCTACGAGCTGCTCACCGGCCGTCCGCCGTTCACGGGCGACTCGCCCGTCTCGATCGCCTACCAGCACGTGCGGGAGGAGCCGGTCCCGCCGAGCGAGATCGACCCCCAGATCCCCCACTGGCTGGAGGACGTCACCCTCCGGGCGATGACCAAGAACCGCGAGGAGCGGTACCAGAACGCGGCTGAGATGCGCGCCGACATCCAGCGCGGCCTGGCGGGGATGCCCACCCAGGCGGGCACCATGGCCATGGCCGCCGCCGGCGCCACGACGGCGATGCCGCCCGCGCCCGCCGAGCGGTACGACGACTACGACGATTACGACGACGACTACGACGACCGCTACGACGACCGCGGGAAGGACGGCCGCGGCAAGACCGCGCTGTGGGTCCTGCTGGGCGTCGGCGTGATCGCCTCCCTGATCCTGGTGTTCGTGCTGATGAACCTGGGCGGAGGGGATCCCGAGACGCAGACCGCCGCGGTGCCGGACGTGGCGGGGTCCACCGTCGCGGAGGCCCAGTCCTCCCTCAGCGAGGCGGGCTTCGAGAGCGTCACCCAGGAGCAGCAGGCGAGCCAGGACGTCGAGGAGGGCCAGGTCATCGAGACCGACCCGCCCGCCGGCGACGAGGTCCCGGTGGACGAGGAGATCGTCCTGTACGTCTCCAGCGGCCCGGACGCCCTGGAGATCCCGTCCGTGCAGGGCCAGTCCGAGTCCGACGCGACCGGCACCCTGAACGACGCGGGCTTCGAGAACGTCACCTCCGAGCAGAGGGCGGACGACAGCGTGCCCGAGGGCCAGGCGATCGGCACCGACCCGGCCGCCGGGGAGGCGGTCGCGCCGGACACCGACATCACGCTGCTGATCTCCTCCGGCCCCAACCAGGTGCAGGTGCCCGACCTGGTCGGCATGACCCGCGACGGCGCGGAGTCGGCGCTGGCGCAGAGGGACCTGAGCGCCTCCTTCTCCGAGGAGCCGAGCACGGAGGGCCCGGTCGGCACGGTCATCCGGCAGGACCCGGGGCCGGGGCAGAACGTGGCGCCCGGGAGCACGGTGAACGTCGTGCTCGCGGTCGAACCGGCCACGCAGGGGCCGCCGACCGGCGGTGACGACGGCGGCGAGTCCCCTCCGGATGGCGGCGAGACCCCTCCCGACGGTGATGACGGGGGCCAGACCCCGCCCGGCGGTGACGACGGCTTCGAGTTCCCGTCCATGCGCAGGGACTGAACGGACAGCGCGTGACGGCGGGCCGCTTCCGTGCGAGGGCACGGGGCGGCCCGCCGTCGTGTGCGGGGCACGTCCAGGGCGGAGGGCACCCGCCGTGGACGTGGGCCCCGGACCGTACGGGGTCGTCCCCGCACAGCCCGGGGGAGCGGCGGCCCGCATCGACGGAAGTCGGCTCCCTTCACCCGCGAGGCCGCGGGGCGGGCGTCGGCCCGCGCGCGGGTCGGCGGGGGGAGCGCCCGGCCGCCGGGGAGCACGACCCGGCGCCTCCGGAACCTGACGCGGATCCGGTACGTCCCGCCGGTGACGGGGGCTCCCCCCGGGGCGTAGACTGTGTTCTCGTTCAGGAACCCGCCCCACGTACTGGAGCAGCGACCGTGCCCAAGTCCCGCAGCGATCGCAAGAAGAAGGCCGTCTACACGCCGCCTCCTTCGAAGGAGAAGCCCAAGGTCAGTCCGCGCTGGCTGGCACCGGCGATGCTCGGCTTCTTCACGCTGGGCATCCTGTGGATCGCCGTCTACTACATCGCGGGCAGCCAGATCCCCTACATGCAGGACTGGCAGAACTGGAACCTGCTGATCGGCTTCAGCGGCATCATCGTGGCCGTCATCCTGTCCACGCGCTGGCACTGACCCCCCGACCGGGCGGTCGGATCGCCCGGCAACGGCGGCGGACCCTCCTCCGGGTGCTCTCCACTGGCATGTCCACACCCGGGTGAACAGCAACGACACGGGTTTTCCACAAAGTTATCCACAGGCTGTGGGTAGCTCTCTTCGGCATGCCCGCACACAGGGGTTCGGAGGCCGCGCGGGGATGTCCGCCGGGGCGGGGGGAGTCGTCGCACGGCCCCTTGGCGGCGCGGGGACGTCCGCGGACGCCGGGGCCCGGAGGAGGGCTCCTCCGGGCCCCGACCTCTCCGCCGTCAGCGGAGGATGATCAGCGGCGCCGTGACCACCAGGGCCACGAGCAGGGCGGCGAACGCCGCCGCCAGCAGGACGTGTGTGACCGTACGGGCACGGTTCCCGGCGGACCTGCCGGGCAGGTAGGCGAACACGGCGCCGAGCACGAGCCCGGCGACCAGCCCGCCGATGTGCGCGGTCCACGAGATGTTGGGGACCACGAAGGTCAGCACGAGGTTGACCACCAGCAGGACGCCGATCATGCGCAGGTCCAGGCGCAGCCGCCTGCCGATGACGAGCACCGCCCCGAACAGGGCGAAGACCGCTCCGGAGGCGCCGACCGAGAACTGGTTGGGTTCCGCCAGGAGGCTGAGCACCGATCCCGCGAGCGCGCCGAGCACCCACAGGGTCAGGAAGCGGACGTGTCCCAGCCAGCGCTCCAGCTGCGTTCCCAGCAGGTACATGGCGTACCCGTTGAACAGCAGGTGGAAGATACTGCCGTGCAGGAACGCGGCCGTGAGGAGCCGGTACCACTCGCCCGGGAGCACCCCGAGCAGGGTTCCGTCCTCGACCCGGCCGATGCCGAGCATGGCGAACTCCCAGACCAGCGGCGAGGCACCCGCCTGCCCGATCGGGGTGGACGTACCCAGCTGGGCGAGGAACCCGGCCACCATCATGCCGAGGATCGTCCAGGTGACGTACGGCTTGGCGACGGCCCTGCCCCCGAAGGCGGTCCTGGCCCGGCGCACCCCGCGGTTCCCCTCCGAGACGCACCCGGGGCACTGGAAGCCCACGGACGCCTCGACCATGCAGTCCGGGCAGATCGGCCGCTCGCACCTGCTGCAGCTGACCCCCGTCTCCCTGTCGGGGTGGCGGTAGCAGGTGCGCGGGGCCGGGCGCTCCGGCTCCGGAGCCGCTCCGGACGGCGGTGGGGATGCGGTCATGGGCGGGTTCCTCCTCGGAGCCGGGGCGCCGTCACCGCTATCGGGTGATCTCGACGCTGTTGATCACCACGTCCTCGCGGGGACGGTCCTGGGAGTCGGTCTCGACCTGGGAGATCGCGGTGACCACGTCGTCCCCCTCGACGACCTCGCCGAAGATGGTGTGGCGGCCGTCGAGCCAGTACGGCTTGTCCACGGTGACGAAGAACTGCGAGCCGTTGGTGCCGGGGCCCGCGTTGGCCATGGCCAGCAGGAACGGGCGGTCGAAGCGCAGGTTCGGGTGGATCTCGTCCTTGAACTTGTAGCCGGGGCCGCCGCGGCCGGTGCCGAGCGGGTCGCCGCCCTGGATCATGAAACCGTCGATGACACGGTGGAAGATCGTGCCCTCGTAGAGGCTGCTGTTGGAGGGCTTGCCCGTGGTGGGGTCCACCCACTGCTTCGAGCCCTCGGCCAGACCGATGAAGTTGGCGACCGTCTCCGGCGCCTCCTTCTCGAACAGCCTGATGACGATGGTTCCCTTGGAGGTGTTCAGCCGCGCGGTGGGCTGAGCCGTGGAGTCGGACACCTACGTGCCTTTCGGTCGACTTCGTTTACGTGCTCACGTTACCCGTCCGTCCCCCGGGCTCGTCCTGGATCCGCCGCGGTCGCGCGACGTCCGGGCAGCACGCCGGTCCCGCGCCCACCGCGCCCGGGACTCCGTCCGCTTCGGGACGGGCTCCTTTCACCCTGGGAACCCGACCGACCCCGGAGGGTGGTCACCCCTCCTCCGGGGCCCGCCGTTCGCGGCGGGGGGGGGGGGGGAAAACCCTCGGCCGGTGTCGAAACGAAGATCACACACGGAGAGGACGTATGTTGAGATAACACCCGGGTAACGGGTAAGGACGACGGAGAAACCATCCGTGTGGCGTCGAGCGTCGGCCGCACCGGGTGGAGACCGCAGAACCGGTGAACGACCGAAGGAGCTGACGACGTGCCTATCTCTTCCAAGCGACTCAAGGCACGCAAGAAAGAGACTGAGGCGAGCTTGGCTCGCCTGCAGGGCATGGCCCGGGAGAAAGCCCGGGAACAGGCCGAACGGTTTGGTCCGTACGCCGACCAGGCACGTGACCAGGCCGCTCTGAAGCTCCTCCAGGCGCGCGGCTGGACCGCACCCCGGCTGGAGAACGCCGCGCTGCGCGTGGAGGACACCGTGGCACCGCGGGTCGCCGAGGTGCTCACCGCGGCCGCCCACCGCGTGGACCCGAACCCGGGTCGCCGCGGGCTCAGGCTGCTCCGGCGGGGCAACCGCCGGGTTCCCCGGGGGGCCCTGATCGGCGGCGCCGCCGTGGTCGGCGGCATCGTCGTGTACTCGCTGGTCCGCATGCGCCAGGCGGCCCAGGACGCCGAGTGGCAGGAGCACCTGGACCAGGCGCGCGACCAGGTCCGCGAGACGCGGGAGAACCTGGAGGAGCGGGCCTCGGCGACGGCGGAGAAGGCCGCGGAGGCCGCGGAGGAGACCGCCAAGGCGGCCAAGACCGCGAAGAACAAGACCAAGGAGACCGTTCGCACCGCCGCGGGCGAGAACCGGGCCAAGGAGAACGGCAAGCCCGGCCACCAGGGCTGATCGCGGGAGCGACGAGAGACGGACAGCCGTGCCGTGCGGGGGAGACCCCGCCCCCGGACTGGCTACCCTCCCTCCGCCGGGACGGATTCCCTCCGTCCCGGCTTCGTCGTGTCGGGGGCGTGTCCGCGGGCGGGATGAGCGCGGACCGCCGCGCCCGGCTCCGGGGCGTCCGTGCGGTCCGCGGTGCGCGGCTCCGGGGCGTTCGGAGGCGGCTCCCCGACCGCCCCGCCCCGTCTCCGGCCGGGCCCTCAGGAGTCCTTGAGGACGCGCAGGATCAGGGGGTAGCGCCAGTCGTTGCCCAAGAGGCTGGAGATGCTGGCGACGACCGGGAGGATCGCCCAGCCCAGGGCGACCGCCAGCGTCACCAACAGGGGCGCGACGAGCCAGAACAGGGCCAGGCTCGTGAGTCCGGCGATGACGCAGAAGAGCTGGAAGTTGAGCGACTCCATGGCCTGGCGCCGCACGTAGGGCGAGATCCTGTCGCTCACGAGGAGGAGCAGGAGGGGCGCGATGACGGGGAGGAAGTAGTTCCCCGCGTGCCCGACCGCGGCCACGACCCGGTCGACCGGGGTGCTCGGCAGGGGCTCACGTGAGTCGGTCCTCTGGCGGCCCCCTTGGCCGGTGAACCGGCCGAACGGGCCGGGGGCCGCCTGGGGCGTCCCCGCCGGGGTGACGCCCAGGTCCTCGGTGAGGGGGACCAGGTCGGCCCCGAACTTGGCCCGCATGGCCCTGTCGGTGCGCTCGTCGAGCTCCTCCTCGTCGAGCTGGCCGCGGCCGAAGGCCTCCTGGAGAACCGTGATCGCGGCGTCGCGTTCGGCGTCGGTGAGGCGGATCTGCGGCCTGGCCTGCGGTTCCCAGGGGCGCCTCGCCGGATACTGAGGGTCCTGCACAGCCACTCCCACTCCCAACGGCGACGGGAGTACGGCACGGATCGGCCGTACTCCCCTCATGATGCGCCATAGGAACGGCCACGGCTATCGGGGCCGTCCCTGATCCTCCCCTGATCCGGTCCTCCCCCTTTCGGTGGAGGCCGCATCGACTTTCGTCTGTCGGGTTCCCGGCTGTCAGGCCGCCGGGCCTCCGGGGCCCAAGGCCCCGGGCCGCTGGGGCTCCCCTCCCCGGGAGCCCGTCGTCACCGGGCGGCGACGGCGGAGGGCATCCCGGTCGGGACCGGCGCGACGACCCTGGCCGGAGCCGTGACCGGGTCCGGAGCCGACGTCGGTTCCGGGTCGGGGGAGGAGGCCAGGGCCGGGGCCGCGGCCGGGTCCGGAGAGGTCGAGGGCTCCTGCTCCGCCTGCTCCCGCTCGTACTGGCGCTCGGCGCTGGTGAGCAGTTCGTACCAGTTGGTGACGTCCTTGCGCCGACGCAGCAGGGCGCGGCGCTCGCGCTCGGTCATGCCTCCCCAGACACCGAACTCGATACGGCTGTCCAACGCCTCCGCCAGGCATTGTGTCCGGACCGGACAGCCCCGGCAGATCAGTTTGGCGCGGTTCTGCGCAGCGCCCTGCACGAACAGCGCGTCCGGGTCGATCTCGCGGCATTTGGCACGGGCCGCCATCTTCTCATTCCACATGTTGCCCCACTCCCAAGATCAGCATGTGTGGTGATCGGAATCCGCCGACTGGCGCGACCGCCGGCGGGTGAGGAGAAGCGGGCCGATCCGAGGACGGTGTCACGAGGCCGGGCGGGGGCCGCCAGGCTCGTCTTCGGGGGTCGATCGTTTCGGCGCGCTGTCTTCCTCGTTGTCGCTGGTGTCGAAACTACGGTTCGTCCCAGTTCACCAACAGACCCCAAGAGGCCTATTTCTCATATGGCCCAGTAGGACCATTGCACTAAGGGGAAGTGTCATCATACACACACGCAGAGTAACTGCATATGGTAGAGGCGAGCCCGATGCGCGAAGACGTGAAGACACCACCCCGGCTTTCCATTACACGGGTGATGACCTGCGGATTCATAGTGCCTGACCGGTGGGACCGGGTACCCGGACGCGACCGGGCGAAGTGGACTCTGCGTCATCCATGTCACCCGAACGGGCTATACGGACCCCACGGTCGTACGTACCGTGCGACCACACCCGCGCCCCATTTCCCACCTTGACGGACGAACCGGAACTACCGAATAGTAACAAAAGCAGTTCCGTGGACTTCGGCGGTGGAAGAGCCTTTACGGGTTGACGCGAAACGCCCATTCCGCTTTTTCGTGACGTATCTTCCGAGAGCCGCGCAGCCCGCACGGGGGGCCGCAAGCCCCTCCGGCCAGAGCCCGGTGCGGACCCGGCCGGTTCCGCGAGCGGCTCGCCGCGCGGGCTCCCGGGAGCCCGCGGGAGGGGTGCCCCCGGGCCTCACCGAGACGACGGGGCCCGGCCACCACACGGCCCGCGTCCGGTCCGGCCACCCGCGACAGAAAACGGGGACCCCCGTAGGGAGTCCCCGTCACAGCGCCTGATCCGCGCTTTTCCTGGGTGGAGCCAAGGGGAGTCGAACCCCTGACCTCCGGTATGCAAAACCGGCGCTCTGCCAGCTGAGCTATGGCCCCATGAACCCGGGCGCGAGCCCTGGTCACTCTGGAGAGCATACCTTCATCGGAGGGCGGTCCCGCTCACCCGGCCGGGATCCCGCGCACGGAGCCACGGTTCGCAGCTCGGGAGCAGCACAAAGCCGTGGGTCGCACCTCGGGATCATCGGCCCACCCACGTCTTCGTGTCACTCACGAGCGGGCCGGGACGGCTCTCGCCGGTCCCCGGTTCGCCCTGTGGAAGCTCCACGGCCGCGCAGGGCGGCCAGGAGACCCGTCGGTCAGCTCTCGCTGGCCGCCGTGGCCTCGGTCCACAGGTCGAGCTCGGCGCGGTCCGCCTGGATCTTGCGGTAGACGGCGAAAGCCCCGAGGGCCACCAGCGCCAGAACGATGATCTTCTTCACTGTCTGGACCCTTTCGTTGATCCGGTGCGTCAACGCGGGCTCCCGTCCGGGACGGGGGCTCCGCGGAGAACTTTATGAGGTTGTCACCAAGCAGACTAGCAAGCCGTCGGGAGCGGTCCCCGCCACAGTGGACCGATTTCCACCAACTTCTGAGCCCGATACGTGAGGAGCGCGAGCGAGGCCTCAGGTCAGCAGCGCCATCCGACGGAGAATGCCCAGGCTGACCTGCGGAGAAGCAGCAATCCGCGTGAGTTCGGACCACACCCTCTTGCAGACCGCGACCGACTCCTCCGCCTCCACGATGGAGCCGCCCTGGGTGGCCTCGACGTAGGCCAGGGCGGCCTCGTCCTCGTCGAACTCCAGGACGGAGAAGGGTCCGGCGACGCCGGGGTGCGGGCCCGCCGAGGTCGGCAGCAGCTGGACCGTCACCCGATCGGACCCGGTGGCCAGCTCCACGATGCGGTTGGTCTGCGCGCGCAGCAGTTCCCGGTTTCCGGACACCCGCTGGAGGGCGTCCTCCTCGACGATGGCGTGGTAGCGGACGAGGCTTCCGGAGGAGCCGAGGTCGGGGCCGCCGTGGTCCAGGACCTCCTGGCGCTTGAGGTAGGCGGCCACCATGCGTTCGACGGTGCGCTCGCCGTGGCCCAGGGCCCGCGCCACCGCCGCGGTGTAGTCGGGCACCTGGAGGAGGTCGGGGACGAGTATGCCCGCGTAGGACTGCACGGAGACGGCGCCCGCCTCGTTGCCCACGTACGCGGAGGACAGGACGTCCTCGTACTCGGTCCACCAGGGGCGCAGGCGCGACTCCCGGACGAGGGTCAGGATGGCCTCCCGCTGCCCCCCGGTGACGCCGTACAGGCGCAGGAGGGCGGAGATCTCCATGACCGACGGCCACTTGCGGATGCCGGTCTCGATGTGTCCGAGCTTGGCCGGGGACCACTCCAGCTCGTCCGCGACGTCGCTGAGGGTCATACCCGCCCGTACGCGGTGGCGGCGGAGTTCGGCGGACAGCCGTCGACGACGGACCGTGGGGCTGGTCATAACGATGATCCCATGACGCAGAGTGGCGGAGGTGTACCACAAGCGAAACACGCCACCTAGCATCTAGCAATGAGTTTCTAGAAAACAGCTGCCGATTCGATGCATTACGGAGGGCGAAAACCCGGGCGGTGGAACGGCAAACCCGTCTTTCGTCATGAGGGCCGAGGACCGGGGAAGCCCTGGAGGGGGATTGGGTGGGAGAGCGAAGCGGTGTCGAAGGCGGACGAGGTCCCGGGGGTGACAGGGGCGCGGAGCTGGGGATGGAAACGGAACGGGAAGTGGCGGCGAAGGCGTGGGCAGAACAGGGGCGGGGGCGAAGACGAGTGGCGGGCAGGACGTGGAAAGCTGAAGGAGGGGATGTAAGGATGTTTCTCTAGGAACTTGAGAAACAGGAGCAACGGGAACCACAGGGGTACCAGTAATAACAAGCGCACCAGACAAGCGCACCAGGAATCACATCAGCCGCCGGTTCCTGGGACCTTCGCGAGATTCGGGTTCCCAGAACACGGCCGAAAATCCGGGGGAGGCCGTGACCGCTGGCGCCCCGGATCTGACCGCCTGGCCCAGGGCCGCGATCCGGCGGACCCGGTGTCCTCAGCGGAGCGGTGGCCTGAGAGCCGCGGCGTCCCAGAGGCTCGGTGATGCCAGGGACGGGAGCACCGCCTGCTTACTCCTGTCCTGTATGTCTCACCTTGATGCCAGCGTGGAGAAACCGCGTACGATGCTTGAGGTGCCTGCTTCGGCGGGCGTAACCATACACATAGAGGAAATCCATGAGCTACCCCATTGACGACGCCGAGCAGCTGATCGCGAACGCGGAGGCGGAGATGCCGCCGAGCACGCGCTCCCGTCTCATCGCGAAACTCCGGATGGGGAAGCACATCGACGAGGCCGCGGCCGAACTCGACGTCAGCCCGGCCCAGGTCTTCTCGACCGGCCGCATCCTCACGGCCTTCGGCGACCAGCTCGACTTCACGCTCACCGAGCAGCGTGACCCCTCCCTGCCGCACGGGACCGTCACCGGGTACAACAAGCGGTGCCGGTGCCCCGATTGCCGGGGAGCGCTCCAGCAGCGCGTCTGAGGCCCTGTCGGGGGTGTTCCGAGGCACCGCCGGAAGTGGAGAGCGGAGCCGGGGCGAACGCCCGGCTGACGTGGTGTCGAACGTGGTGTCGAACGCCCGACCGTTCCCGCGTCGCGTCCCGGTGTCCCGTACGTCCTGTCCGCCCCGCGGTGGGAGCGGTCGGGGACAGGTTTCGGTTTCTTTCGGCTGAGGCCGTGAGTGTGATCCGGTAGGTCCTTCAGGCGATCCGGCGGGAACCCCAAGTCTTCGGGGACCAAGCCGACCACCTGCGCTAACGCCTCGTTAACCGAGACTTCCCGAACCAATACGGCGAACACAGGCTTATCAGCCCCGGGTTGGGGAAAATCGCAGACCATGAACGAGTACGTGGACTGGTCGGCGATGAGCGAAGAAGACTTCTTTGCGCTGCTGCGGCAGCTCATCGACATTCCGGAAGCCGACGAGGACTGACCAGAGGCCGTCCCCGACGCGGGTCCCCCGCCCCTCTCACCCCCGGGCGCACGACGAGGCCGTGACCGCGGTGTTCAGCGTGCGCCGAGCAGGGGCCTCCGTGACTCGCGCCTCCGGGTTGCGCTCCCTGTCGTGCCTGTCGTCGGGTCCGGCGAGGAGGACGAGCACGCCCTGCGGCCGTCTGCGCCGTGACGAGAGTCCGCTCCTCGTCCTGGTCCGTGGCCCCGATAGCGGAAACGTGCCACGTCCCGTCTCCTGGGGCACAGTGTCAGCCCGTGCGTCTCCCAGCGGGGGACTGGTGTGGGTTGTCCACAGGACACAAGACGCTCTGGCCCCGCCACCCCCACACCCGGTTGACTAGAACACGGGGGGCCCACCCCCACCCCCGCACCCCCACACACCCCCGCGTTCACAAACGCACAAACACCACCACAAAAAAGAGGCCGCCCCCACCGACAACCCCACACAAAAAAGAAGAGGGGCCGCCCCACAAGGCGACCCCCCTCAACGAAAAACCGTGGCAGCGACCTACTCTCCCACCCCACCACAGGGCAGTACCATCAGCGCAAAGAGACTTAACGACCGGGTTCGGAAAGAGACCGGGTGTGACCCTCCAGCAATAACCACCACGGAAACCACACACCACCCACCCGACTCCACCCACCCCCAAGAGGCAGGGAATCACCGTGAGCAGCAAGCTCCGTGAAAAATGTGCGCGAACATCCAATTATCTGCAGCGGACAAGCCCTCGGCCTATTAGTACCGGTCAGCTCCACCCC